>JAKFXV010000137.1 GCA_021731205.1 Nocardioides sp.
ACTCCGCTCGACTGGTCGTGGCCGGAGCCCCCACGACCGGCGCCGAGCTGACCGCCGACGAGCGTCGGGCGCTGCGACTCGCCTCGGCCCGAGCTACGCGCCGACGGCGTCGGGTGCTGAGCCTGATCCTCGTGGCGTGCGTGGTGGTCGGCGGGTTGGCCGGCTACAGCACCATCGAGCCGATGTACGCCGCGATCCCGGTCGGACTCCTGGTCGCCTGGTTGGTGGCGTGTCGAGTGATGGTGAAGTCCGAGCGTCGAGCACTGGCCCCTGCTGCGCCGAAACCGGCTGCCCCACGGGCTCCGAGCACCCCGGCCCCGTTCGGAGCGGTGACCGTCCCGGGACCCGCATCGGCTGCGAAGCGGGTCGCCACGGCTGCCGTGGCGGCCGAGATCGGCCAGGACGACGACACCACGACCATCCCCGCGGTCTCGGCCGGTGCCGAGTCAGAGGACGCGAGCCTGTGGGATCCCGTGCCGGTGACGTTGCCGACGTACGTCTCGAAGGCCCCGGCTGCGCGCCGCACGGTGCGGTCGATCGACCTGGAGTCCAGCGGGGTCTGGACGTCCGGCCGGACCGAGGTGGCCGCCCGGATCGCGCGCGAGGCGGAAGCGGCCGCGCACGTCGAGTCCGAGGCCGCGGCGGAAGGCGTCGCGATGGCCGCAAGTCAGGCCGTCGGGTCCTAGTCGTTCGCCCTCGCCGGTCCCGGCGCCTGATTCGAAGGCGCCCTCGGCGCGATGTTACGGTTCTCCCGTTTCACGGGTCGCCCGCCCATGGCGGTGGTCCCGGGGCTGTGGCGCAGTTGGTAGCGCGTCTCGTTCGCATCGAGAAGGTCAGGGGTTCGACTCCCCTCAGCTCCACCAAAAGGTTGCGCAGTCAAACTCCTGACTTGGAGAGTGGATAGCGAACCGCACACAGCCGGCCCTCGGGGCCCGCTGTTTCGTCTTCCATGGTCGCGACCATGATCCGGCGGCTTGCTTCGAGCGCCTCGGCGATGACAGCGCGCTCAGGGCAGCGCGGGTTGGTTTGTCCGGATCGTCGGGAACGATGTCGATGTAGATCTTGGCGAACCAGGCTTCGTTGTACGTGCGCCGCAGGACCGGCTCGGGGGTGGAGTAGGCGGTGATCTATCCCCGGGCGGCGATGGTTGAGTTCGATCGGTTCACGGATGGGCGGCGGTGTCTGGACATGGGAGTCCTGACTAGCCGAGCACGGGCGCAGCGCACCGCCGCGGTGGACCGGATTGGGCGGCCATGTACGGCGAAGCGATGGACGCAGTTTCATCGGGGCGCCCTCGATGAAGGCGAGTGTGGCAATTGCTGCACTACGGCAATAGATAGACGATCGATGAATGATTTGCAGATTAAATTCAATTGTGCTTAAGCGGTTCATCGGTGATTCTTGCCTCCCGAGCTCGCTTTAGACCCTAGACGACGAATGGAACCGCCATCAGGATCATCGTGGACGCCGGCGACCCAGGGCCTGGAGATGTGGACGTGGAGAGATGTGTAAGCGTCACGATGGTCTTGCGGATCAGTTCCCAGAAAGCCGGCAACCGGACCCAGGTGGCGTGAACGACCTCCTCCGTGCCTGGTTGCAATGTCAGGATCGGACCTGCCTCACCCTCCGGCACCCGATGATCGGACTGCCGCTCCTTGCGCAACGTGTCGCGTTTCGCCAAGCAGCGCAACCGCGTGACCCGCATGCCACGATGCAGGAACGGACACGCCGAATGAGTCGCCCGGCAGGATCGGCCTGGGTTCGACTGCCGTCGTGCCGCAGACACTTCTTTCCATCCGGGGGCTATGCAAGTTGTCGAACTGCCCTGACACTACGAGCGCCATGACTTCGCATGGAGAGGAATGCCCATGACACCGACACAGTTGCGTGCGTTTGCTGCGGTGGTCAAATACGGCTCCGTTAAGAAAGCAGCGACCGACCTGCAAGTCTCCGATGCCGCAGTCTCGCTCCACATAGCACAACTCCGTAGTGAGCTGGGCGACAAGCTGTTCGTACGGACCGCCGAGGGTTTGGCATTCACTCCCGGCGGCCTGAGACTCGCGAGTCGGGCCATTGAGATCCTGGGCATCCAGAGCCAGACCGTCATGGAGGTACGCGAAGCGGGGGGTGGCCGTCGCATGATCCGATTGGCCGCGTCGAGCCTGTTTGGCGAGTATGCGGCGGCTGGGCTCATCGGGTTGTTCGCCGATCGGTCAAGAGATCTGGACCTCGAGTTGAGCATTCACTCGCCTAGGACTTTCGAGACTTTACTGCAGACTCGCGCCGTGGACGCTGTGATCGGCCCGGGTCCGACTTGCTTTGACCCGTCGATCGCCAGTGTTCCCTTCCTCAACTACCAGGTCGTCGCGGTCGTCGGTCCGCGGCACCGGTTGGCCACGGCCGCCGCCCCCCATTCGAGCAGTTTGCGCAAACACACGTGGCTGCTAGGTCCATCCGTAGCCGACGATTCGGGTGTCATCCCGAAAATGCTTCGGCGCCTCGGCGTTGCAGACGAGCGACAGCGGATCTTCCAGAGCCACTCGGCGGCGCTCGAGGAAGCGAAGCGGGGGAACGGGATCTCGCTGGCGCTGGCGTTTGTCGTGTCACCAGATGTCGCCGGTGGCAGCCTAGTGCGGTTGACGGGGCAGCACCTGCAGGCGCAGGGAGTGTGGAGTGTCTCGACGTTGATGGGCAAGCAGGCCCCTTCGGCGGCGCTGGAGTTACGCCGGTTCGTGACGACGCCGCGTGCTATGCAGGCAATGCTGCGCGGTAAGGGTGCTGCGTATGGTCGTTTCAAGCCTGCGGTACATGTGACCCTCTGGAACTAGTTACCGATCGGCCCCGCACGGGAGCTGAGATCAGCTGGGGTTGTGCCGTCGAGAATGTCGACGGTGTCGAACCAGCCACAGCGGGGCTCGTCCAAAGGACGGTCGAAGCGAGTGACGTAGGGCTTGAGATCGATGACCGGTGTGCCGTCAACCATGTCCACTCCCGCGAATCGCACTGTACGTCCGGATATCTCGATGACTCGGACAAGACTCAGCCCCAACGGATTGGGGCGTCGAGGCCCGCGTGTCGCAAAGATGCCCACTTTGCGTTGACTCGGCCCAAGCAAGAATGGCACTTGCACCATCGGCGTCTCGCCGACCTGATCCCGCGGTCGGTCCAGCCAGCACATCAACCAGGCGTGATCGAACCCTTCCAGTCCGAGTAGACCTCGCTCGTATTGCTCGAAGATCTCGACTGTGGCGTGCTCGTCGCGGTTCAAGGAAGACTGCACCGGTGTCCTCTCGGTCTCGGTCCGCGCGGCGTGCACGACCCCGATCGCCACAACCGGAAAGTTCTGCGAACTCGGCATGGCTCTACGGTGCACTAGAGGACGGTCCAATGCACGGCGGGCTAAGCCTTTGCTTAATTTGCCATTGCAGACGTGACGCAGCGGGTGCACCATGAGCCGACCGAGGCCGCGGTGACGGCCGTCACATCGTGAAGGGACCACGACGTTGCCCGTTGAATCGAGTGGACACAGCAAGGGCAACCCCCGGATGTACGAGTTGTTCGAGAACGCACCAAAGACGGGGGACAGCCCGACGGTTTGGGCATTCCCAGAACTCATTGACTTCCTCAAGGTCTCCGGGCAGCCGGTTCAGGGACCATGGCCGCCGCACCAGCAGCCCAGACCCGACCCCACCGAAGTGGAGTCAGGACCGGTGGCTGTGCCGGACCCACAAGGTCACAACTTTCCCAAGTCCTCCGAACCCACCGATTCCTGAGCAACGCTCACTGCATGGAGGTATTGCATGTACCCGTCCCGGTTCCGCTACGAGGCTCCGGCCACGATCGAGGAAGTGATCGATTTGTTGCACGACGGCGGGGGCGAGGCCAAGGTCCTGGCCGGCGGCCAGAGCCTGATCCCGCTGATGAAGTTGCGGTTCGCCGCACCCGAGTTGGTGGTGGATATCAATCGACTCGCCGGTCTCGACTATCACCGTGTCGATCCGGACGGCTCAATCCACGTTGGTGCACTGTGCCGCCACGCCGACTTGGAACGCTCCGTCCTCCTGTCGAGCAAGCAACCAACCATGGCAGAGGCGGCCCCGCTGATCGCGGACCCGATCGTCCGCACCCGAGGAACGCTGGTGGGGTCTCTGTGCCACGCAGATCCGCAGGGTGATTGGGCGGCGGTGGTGACTGCGCTTGGCGGGTACGTTGTGGCCCAGGGCCGCGACGGGCGCCGCACGATCCCTGTTGACGAGTTCGTCTCAGGGCCGTTCCAGAACGTGCTCGCCTACGACGAAATCGTGGTCGAGGCCGTGATCCCGCCGCCTACGGGGACTGTCGCGGGCGGTTACCTCAAGCTCGAACGCCGAGTTGGGGACTTCGCAACGGCAGGTTCCGCGGTCGCGCTTGAGTTGTCCGGCGATGTCGTGCTGCGGGCGGGCATCGCGCTCACCGGTGTCGGCGCATCGACGATCAATGCCACGAATTCCGCCGCGGTGCTCACCGGTCGGGCGTTGACGTCCGAGGTCATCGGGGAGGCGGCCGACCTCGCTGCTGTGGCGGCCCAGCCGAAGTCCGACCATCGCGGCAGCGCCGAGTACAAGCGACACCTCGTGCGCACGTTCGTGGAACGCATCCTGACCCGCGTGACCGAGACCCAACAGAGGGCGGCCTAGATATGACGAGTTTGTACGAAGAGATCGCAGACGGACCAGGTGAAGGCGTGCCTGTTCGTCGGGTGATGATCACAGTCAACGGAGAGCGTCGCACAGCCGATGTGGAGCCTCGTCTTCTGCTGGCACACCTGCTTCGACAGGGATTGAAGTTGACGGGAACACACACCGGATGCGACACGAGCAATTGCGGTGCTTGCACGGTGTTGTTCGACGGCAAGCCGATCAAGAGTTGCACGATGCTCGCTGCCCAGGCCGACGGTCATGAGGTCACAACGATCGAGGGATTGGCGAGCGCCAGCGAGTTGCACCCGATCCAGGAGGGTTTCAAGGACGAGCACGGGTTGCAATGTGGTTTCTGTACCCCCGGAATGATGCTCGCCGCGAAGGCACTGCTTGATGAGAATCCGGATCCGGATGAGGACGAAGTCCGATGGGCCCTTTCCGGGAACCTGTGCCGCTGCACCGGGTACCAGAACATTGTGAAGTCTGTCCTCTGGGCAGCCAAGAAGATGCACGCTGACACGCCGGCAGACGGGAACTGAGAACGTGACGCAAGCATTGGATGAGATCAAGATCGGTGGGATGGGTGCGAGCCGTCGCCGGGTCGAGGACAACCGCTTCATTCGCGGTCGGGGAAACTACATCGACGACATAGTTCTCCCTGGCATGCTGCATATGGAGATCCTGCGAAGCCCGATGGCGCACGCCCGCATAAGGTCGATCGACACCAGCAAGGCCTGGGACATTCCCGGCGTACGACTCGTGCTTACGGGCGAGATGATGGCGGCTCGCAATCTGGCCTGGATGCCGACGCTGTCCTACGACACCCAGGCGGTGCTGGCTACGGACAAAGTCCGCTTTCAGGGGCAGGAGGTCGCCTGCGTCATAGCCGACGACCCGTACATCGCCAAGGACGGCTGTGATGCGATCGTCGTCGACTACGAGCCTCTGCCGGTCATCGTCAATCCCACACAGGCCTTGGCGACAGATGCCCCAGTGATTCGCGACGACAAGGTCAACCAGCACGACAACGTTGCGTTCGATTGGGAGGTCGGAGACAAGGAAGGCACGGATCGTGCCTTTGAGCAGGCGCATCTGGTTTCGAAGATCAAATTGCACTACCCGCGATCTCACCCGTCACCGTTGGAATGCTGCGGCTCCATAGCTGACTTCGACCGGGCAACCTCCAAGTTGACCGTCTACATGACCTCTCAGGCGCCCCATATCGTCCGCGCCGCGGTGGCGATGGTCGCCGAGTTGCCTGAGCATATGATTCGCATCGTGTCGCCTGACTTGGGTGGGGGATTTGGCAACAAGGTCCCGATCTACCCGGGCTATGTCATGTCGATCCTCGCCTCCATCCTCACCGAGCGTCCGGTCAAGTGGATCGAGGATCGTTCCGGGAACCTGATATCGACCGGTTTTGGCCGAGATGTATATCTCGACGGCGAACTCGCGCTGCGCGAAGACGGCAAGATCCTCGCTGTTCGGATGAAGACGACATCGGACCACGGAGCGTTCTTCGCCGACGCACAGCCCAGTAAGTTCAAGATCGGGCTGATGCACTCGGCGTTTGCCTGCTACGACATCCCCTACGCCCATCTGAGCGCTCGCGGCGTCTACACCACCAAAGCCCCAGGCGGTGTCGCCTATCGATGCTCCTTCCGGGTCACGGAGGCGATGTTCTTTCAGGAGCGAATGGTGCAAGCCGCCGCCGACGACCTCGGTATGGATCAGGCGGAATTCCGCCGCATCAACTTCGTTAGGGACGACGATTTCCCGCACCGGACGCCGTACGGCTTCTTGACCGATTCAGGGCAGTACGCCAAGTGCCTTGACGTGGGGCTGGAGGCGATCGGCTACGCGGAGTTCCTCAAGGAGAAGGAGGAGGCCCGCAAGCGCGGGCGACTACTCGGCATCGGCATCTCGACGATGACCGAGCCGCTCGGGGCCGGCAATAGCCGCGAGTACGACATCCTCGGGATCAAGATGTTCGACTCCGCCGAGTTGCGTGTGCACATGACCGGCAAGGCGATCCTGCGAACCGGCGCGATGAACCAGGGGCAGGGACACCAGACGACTTGGGCGCAGATTGTCGCTCACGAACTCGGGCTTCCGGCTGATGACATCACCGTCGAGGAAGGCGACACCGACACTGCGCCGTTCGGCATGGGCACCTATGCATCCCGTAGCACGCCCGTCGCCGGCGCCGCGGTTTCGATGGTGTCGCGCAAGGTCAAGGCGAAGGCGCGCAAACTCGCGGCACACCTCCTCGAGGTCTCCGAAGAGGACATCGAGTGGGAGTTGGGGCGCTTCTACGTCCGCAGCGCTCGGGATCGAGGTGTCTCGATCCAGGAGTGCGCCATGGCTGCCTACAGCAACATGCCGGACGGTCTCGAGCCCGGCCTGGAGGCAAATGCCTACTACGATCCGCCGAACCTCACTTGGCCCTTCGGCTGCTACATCGCCACCGTCGAGGTGGATCCGGTGACCGGCGTCTGGGACGTTCTCCGCGTGGTCGCCGTGGACGACTGTGGTGTTCGTATCAATCCGATGATCGTCGAAGGGCAGATCATGGGTGGTCTCACCGAGGCGTATGCCATGGCGAACATGCAGTTCATCACGTTCGACGCGGAGGGCAACTGCGTCGGGTCGAACTTCATGGACTATCTGATTCCGTCAGCGTGGGAGACACCTGGATACGAACTCCATGAGGTCGTCACCCCTTGTCCCCATCACCCGATCGGCGCCAAGGGCGTCGGAGAATGCGCGACGGTGGGTGGACCCGCAGCGTTCGTCAATGCGGTCATCGACGCATTGAAGGGCACAGGGGTCCGCAACATCGACATGCCGCTGCTGCCGGACCGGGTGTACGAGGCCCTCACGCAGAAGCACGACGTCTCCGGTGCCCCGCCGGTGAGAACGGACAACTGATGGACTACGTGGCCGTTGACGGCTGGGACGTCGTGACTCGGGCCGCCGAGTTGTCGAGTCAAGGTGAGGAGTTCGCGCTCGCCACGGTGGTGTGGCGACAGGGGCCGTCCTCCGGACAACAGGGGTCACGGGCAATCGTCACGGCCAGCGGCCAGGTGTACGGATGGATCGGCGGGGCCTGTGCCGAGCCAGCCGTGATCCGTGAGGCCCAGCGGGTCATCCGCGAGCGGCGACCCCAGTTGCTGCTCTTAGGGACGCCAGAGCAGTTTGGCTCTGTCGTGCCCGAGGGCATGGCGACAGTTCCGATCTCCTGCCAGAGCGAGGGAGCACTCCAGGTGTACGTCGAACCCGTCATCCCGACACCGAACCTGACGATCGTCGGACGATCGCCCATGGCCCAAACGCTCGCGGACCTCGCCCGGGCGCTCGGCTGGCGAAGCGAACTAAGCGACCGTGGTCAGCTTCCAGCCGCCAACCTCGATGCTCGATCGATCGTGGTCATCGCCACCCAGGGCCACGGCGACGAGGAGGCCGTCGAGCTGGCGGCGCTGGCCAACCCGGCGTTCGTTGGCTTGGTGGCCTCGCGCAAACGGGGCGAGGCCGTCCTCGGCTATCTGGCCGACCGTGGCGTCCCAGAGCACCTACTCGACAAGGTCCACACGCCGATCGGGATTGATCTCGGCCAGACCTCACACCGCGAGATCGCGGTCGCGATCCTGGCCGAGCTGGTGCAGCTGAGAGTGGCCGGACAGCTCATCCCGTCCGGCGCCGCGGACACCGCAACGGCTGGCGGGCATCAGCCCTCGTCGATGCCCGAAGAGGCCGTCGATCCCGTTTGCGGGATGACAGTGTCGGCTGATGCCTCAAGCCATCCCGTCGTCGACAAGGGCGTCACCTACTACTTCTGTCGAGTCGGCTGCCGCGACAGCTTCCTCGAGAACCCCGCCGCGTACACGCCAGACCTTGCCCACCAGGAGGCCTAAGTCATGCTGATCACGAATGAGTTCAACGTTGAGCAGCCGCTTGACACCGTGTGGGACTTCTTCAAGGACATCCCGCAGGTAGCAAAGTGCCTGCCCGGCACCGAACTGACCGAAGACCTCGGCGACGACAAGTACAAGGGCGGCGTTGCCATCCGGATGGGTCCGATCAAGCTCGAGTTCGCGGGCGATGCCGCCGTAACCGAGCGCGACGAGGCGGCCCGGCGCATCGTTGTCGACGCGGACGGCGCCGAGGTCAAGGGCCGCGGTCAGGCCAGCATGTTGCTCAGCGCGAGTCTGTCGCCGGTCGGCAAGGCGACCGCCGTCAAGATGGACATGGATCTGTTGATCTCGGGAGCCGCCGCGCAGTACGGCAGGGGCATGATCTCAGACGTCACGTCGGTCCTCATCCAGCAGTTCGCGGTCAACATGCAAAGTCGCATCGCCGCACAACAGCGCGGCGAGGATCCTGACCAGATCGAGGAGGCCAAGGCGGCAAGTGGGGTCGCCATCGCCGTCCAGGCCATGAGGATGGCGCTCACTCGGGTGTTCCGCCGGTTCTTCCTTCCATACCAACCGAACCTCACCTAAGGAGGCGCCCATGCTGTGGTGGATAGGCAATGCCATCTTGTTGTTGGCCGTCGTGCCGATACTCATCGCTTTGCTGAATCGGATCCTTGCGGCGCTCGAACGGATTCGTGGAGCTTCCGACGAGATCCTGGCCAAGGGCGTGACCCTGACCGGCGAGCTCGACGGTGTGCCCGAGGCATTGGCACAGACGACTCGCACCATCAATGAAGTGACTGGGGGCGCGACCCGTTACGCGGGTTCCGTCGCCAAGTTGCTCGGCTGAACGAAGGAGGATTGTCATGCCATTAGTCGCATGGGTGACGGTAGTCATCACCCTGCTCATCATCGCGGCGGCCGCCTTGGGACTGATTCGCGTCATCTGCCACCTGATGGCCGTGCGGCAAACGCTCGGAAGCGTCTTCTTGGGGGTCACGGTGGTCGCGCACCAGACCCGCACGGTTCCGCAGGCGATCGAATCGGTGAACCGTGATCTCAAACCGGTCCGCGACTTCTGTGAATCGGTGTGATCGGCGTGCCTACCTATGAGTTCCGGTGTGCCAGCCCGGTGTGCAACGCACGGGCCACAGCATTGACCAAGGATGAGGTGATCGCTCAGCTGACCACCCATGTCAAGGTCGAACATCGCATTCCCTCACCCACCAGGCCGATCATGCAGTTCCTCGTTGACAACACGATCCGCGAACTGCCCCAGCAGAAGGGACGTTCATGAATTACACGTCGGTCGCCGCAGCGGCCAACACCTCCACCACCGGGTGGGTGATCGGCTACACCGCGACAGTCGTCGTCGTGCTGGTCGTCGTGGTACTCGTGGTGACGATCTTGTTGTTGGCCAACTCGATCGCGAAGGAAGCCGCCATGATCAACGACTCATTGTGCGACTCGGTGAACAACACCGCTGCTCTGAAGGAACTCGGCACGACGATCGAGCACGCCGAGGTCATCACCGCCGGACTCCATCGCGGACGCACCAGGCTAGGGGGTTGACCATGAACGAGGCTGTCTTGGCGCTCACGGAAACACAGGACACGTTGTGGAAGGGCGCGATCATCGGTGGTTTCGTCATCGTGCTCGCGGTCGCGGCTCTGCTCACGATCCTGGTCCTCCAAATTCGCGTTATCGATCGTCGGGTTGTCAACGTGCGCGACACGTTGCGAGCTGCTGCCGAGAACACCGCAGACGCGGCACTGATCGCCCGAACCGCGGACGGAGTCGAAGCCGTGCTGGCCGAAGGTCTTGAGCACCACTTGTTCCTCGGTCGTGTGCTGAGCAAGGTGAGGATGTGAACACCATGATTGTGTTGTCGGTTGTTGACGTCGTTCTACTGATCGCCGGACTCGCGATCTACCTGTACATCATCGGCGCCCAGTTGACGAACATCGCAGTCAATCTCGAGGAATGCAGCGAGTTGGTCGGGAAGATCGTGACCAACGCCGAGCCGATCATTCCGGGAGTCGAGCACATCAATCGAACGGGCGGCGTAGTCGCGGGTGCACTGCCGTTGCTCTATGGCATGGCGGAGGGGATCGTCGTCGGTGTCACTCCCCGCGCCGAAGAGCCGGCCGAGCGTCCCCCCAACCTGCCGGCTGGGCGTCGGCGCCGCTCACGACTCCACGAAGGGGTCGGGTATGACCCCGGGCGCGTTCGGGAAGAGCCTGTTCCCGCCCCCTGAGACCGCCCCCTGCGATCACCCCGTCCAGACCGGGGGTTTCAGTCGACATCTCGGTCGGTTGTGAGAGGTCCGGTGGTCGGTGCGGTGTACTCACCGATCCACTCGTCCTTCCACGATCGCTCGTACTGCTTCTCGTTGCAGCTCGGCCGGTAGATCGCAATGAGTTCCTGCGCGATCTGCTCACGATGCGCCGTAGCACTACCCGGTGCCTCATAGGTGCATATGAAGAGCTTGTAGCGACCGCCCGCGCGTTTGACCCAGCAGGCGGCGCGTGAGTGGTTGAACGGCAAGCGCTCCTGCGACATGTCGTCAGCGTGACCGATGTAGATCACGGCGTATTGCTCTGGCCTGGTGTCCGGCTGAGGCTTGCACGCGATCGCGTACACGGCGGATGTGGCGGATGGCGTCCACCCGGCGAGCACCCGCGGCCCCTCGAAGGGATATCCGGCGAGGGAGCCGAGTCGGATCATTCGCCGTAGCCGACTTCGTCGTCCTCGAGCTCACTGATGGCGTCGATCTCGGCGATCGGGCACTCCGGCAGTCCGGCTCTAGCGGCGGCGCGGGCGAACTCCACCGTGGCCAGTTGCACTGCTGCCGCGCGATCGGCTGCGTGGACGACGAGCTTGGCGCTATAGCTCGTGCTGCCGATCCCGGAGGCGATGCCATTCAGTGGTGCCACCGCATCGGCGAACTCCACCACCTCTTCCAGCGTGAGGGTCCGATCCCCCTCGGCTTCGAGCACAACACTCCACTTCACGTCTTCTCCTATCTCCGCCGACCAACTATCTCAACTGGGGCAACACGGTGGCGAACTCCTCAAGCCCACGCAGGTCGTGGCCAGACAGCACGACATCGATGTATGGTTCGGCGACCATCATGCCCAGCGTGTTCGGCTGGAAGTTCGGACTGTCGCCCTTGTGGGGATTCATCCACACGATCCGGTGGGACAGCCTCGACAACCGCTCCATGGCCTTGGCGAGCACCTCCGGATCGCCACGGTCGAGTCCGTCCGAGCAGATGACCACGATCCCGCCCCGGGTCAACCCCCGGCTCGCCCAATGGCGTACGAAGGATTCCAGGCACTCTCCGATGCGGGTGCCGCCCTCCCAGTCGAACACCGTGCCGGCGGCACGCTCAAGCGCCTCGTCGGGACGGCGGTGCTCCAGCTCCCGGGTGATGCGGGTCAGCCGAGTCCCGAAGCAGAACACTTCAGTGCGTGAGGTCGCTCCACGTTTCGTGGAGTATGCGAACTGCAGAAGGCTACGCGAGTAGTCGGCCATGGACCCCGACACGTCCAGGATCAAGATGATCGGGCGTAGCCTGAGTTTGCGCCGCTGCCAGAACATCCGCGCGGGATCGCCGTGCGTGCGGAGCGTCTCCCGCACCGTCCTGAGTAGGTCTGGCGTTCGTCCTGCCGTCGCGGATCTCTTGCGACGTGTGCGTCGCGTCGGGGGTGACAGCCTCATTGACATGCTGATTCTGCGCAGTGCGGCGAGCTCCTCGTCGGTGCAAGCACCGAACGCCTTCGTACGTAGGGTTGAGGCATTCGATGCCGCCAGTCCGAGTTCGGCAGGTTGGTCCTCTCCATCGGATTCGTCGGACTGGGACTCGGGAATCGTCAGAACGGACTGGGCCTCGGCCTTGGCCTTGACACTGAAGGGGCGGGACCGCTCCGGCTCGCTATCGGCATCGAGGAAGAACTCCCTGAAGATCCGGTCGTAGGTGACCAGATGTTCCGCCCTCGTCACCAATGATGATCGGCCGGCCCAGTAGAGATCCAGGAGATCAGTGGGATTGAGTACGGCAACCGCCGCACAGTAACTGATGACGTCGTCGGACCCGATCGTGAGGCCCGCCCGTCGAAGTTCATGCGAGAAGTCAACCAGCGTGGCGACGAACGCGGTCCCTTCGTCAGGCACCGGACGCTATCCGTTCCAGGTCCTCTCGAACGAGTTCAAGGTCGTCGCGCTCTTTGACGACGGAACCCAGCGTGGCATCCAGAGTCCCGGCATCCAACTCGGTCTCGCCGAGTACGCCGAGGGTATTGACCCAATCGATTGTCTCAGCCACGCCTGGACGCTTAGCGAGATCCAGTTCTCGCAGCCGATTGACGGCCGCGACGACGTTCTGAGCCAGTTCCGTGGAGACTCCCGGCGCCCGGACCCGGACAATCTCGACCTCCCGCTCGGGGGTCGGATAGCCGACCCAGTGATAGAGACAGCGGCGCTTGAGCGCATCGTGCAACTCACGTGTCCGGTTGGACGTGAGCACCACTATTGGTGGCTGCTCGGCACGAATGGTCCCGACCTCCGGGATCGTGATCTGGTAGTCCGAGAGCAGCTCGAGCAGGAACGCTTCGAACTCGTCGTCGGCACGATCCACCTCGTCGATCAACAACACGGCCCGGTTGCCCAGCTTGATCGCCTGGAGTAGCGGGCGCTCGAGCAGGAACTTCGGGCCGAAGAGCCGATCGACCGCCTCATCCTCGTCCATGTCACGATGCGACAGCGCTCGGATCTGCAGCATTTGACGCGCGTAGTCCCATTCGTAGAGCGCCTGGTTCGTATCGATGCCTTCGTAGCACTGCAGTCGGATGAGTTCTCGATTGAAGACGGTGGCGAGGGCTTTCGCCACCTCGGTCTTCCCGACTCCGACCTCACCCTCCAGCAGGAGCGGACGGTTCAACTTCAGTGCGACGAACAGCGATGTCGAAAGGCCGCGATCGGCCAGGTAGCCACACGTGCGTAGGGTCTCGGTCAGCTCGCCGACTGTCTCAGCGCCATGCATCCAATGCCTTTCCTCGCCAACGGATAACTCCCACGGAGGTGTGCCACCTGACGTGCGGATCACTCGCTGGGGAGCGGACCGAGCACCAGGTCGCGGACAGATCCCCCCGAGGTGTTGTGCTTGCCCTCGCGTTCGAGGAGTTCACGCCAGGCCTCCCTGAGATCTGTGCCGGGCTCAGCCATGCCGTCGAAACTCACGAGCTTCATGTTCTTGCACGTGGACTGAGGGCCGCAGTCCTCATCCAAGTCGGCGCGGCTCTGTCCACTGCTGGACCACGCTGCTCGAAGTACCTCGATCGTCGCGTCTGGTTGTTCAGGCATGCTTGGACTCCATTCGGGTCGAACCGTGTTGCCGTGATGTCAACACTAGACGCGCTTTCTGAATATGACGACAGCGAATTAAGGTTTCACTTAGGCGTTTCGGTCCCTCTGTCGTCAGCGGCCAGATCGTTCCGTATCGGGGCGGCGGTCGTATCGGACGACACTGCCAGGGCCTCGGCCAGCACCGATATGGCAATCTCTGCAGGTGATGTTGCGCCGATATCCAGCCCAGCCGGCCCGTGGACGCGACTCAGGTCGGTGACGCCGCGATCGGCGAGCCACCGAACCCGATCACGCTGGGTCCGCTGCGCGCCGAGCGCACCGATGTAGCCGGCCTCGCTCGACAGTGCCGCCGCTAGCACCGGACCCGCGAGATCGATGTCGTGCCCTAGCACCACGACCTTGTCGAGCGGACACAACTGTGCGGCCACCGCGGCCGCAGCACTGACATTCGTAGCGGTCTGGACGCGCCAGCCTAGGGGCTGTGCGGCGGACGCGATGGCAGCGGCGATCGGCCCCGGCCCAGCGACCAACATCGTGGGGATCGGCCGCATCACCGTCACTACGGTGTCATCGAGCACGGCGGTGGCGCTCACGCCGCGGCTGAACATCTCCCCTACCCGGACGCCGGCATCCCGAATGGTCGCCGCTGTGAAGAGCTCCGTGCCTACCACCTCATCACCGTCGAGCCGGGTGACGAGGCACAGCGGCTCCCGAACGGCCAACCTGGCCCAGAGCCCGCCTGGCAAGTCGACCGCGTCGACAAGCAGGCAGCGTGCGTTGCCACCGTTCGCGAGTCCGGCCACGAGTGCTTCCATATCGCTGACCTGCAGGTCCAGTAGGCGGCCCTTGATGCCGGCGTTGGCCAGACTGCTGAGTTGGTCATCGAGTGCGCCGTCCATCGCGGCGCCGACACGTCCGCCACCGGGCGTGAGCGCCAACGCCTCGGCCCGGTCACGTGGGCCGAACCCGGGGGCATCAACGACCCACGCTACAGACACGATGGTGTTGGCATGCAGACATGCCGTCACCATCTGTGCGATCTCGTACATATCACGTCCTCTGGATCAGATCGGAGGGTAGGCCCGGCCCTGCATGGCTTCCCAGACCCTCGAGGGCGTGAGGGGCATGTCGATGTGCAGGACGCCGAGTGGCCTCAATGCATCAACCACCGCGTTGACGATGGCCGGTGGTGAGCCGACGGTGGCGCACTCGCCGACACCCTTTGCTCCAATGGGATGGTGGGGCGACGGTGTCACGGTGTGACCGGTCTCCCACCGGGGGACTTCGAGCGCCGTGGGGATCAAGTAGTCCATCAGTGAGCCGTTGAGGCAGTTGCCCTGATCGTCGAACCCGATGAACTCCATCAGCGCGATGCCGATCCCGTCCGTGAGCCCGCCGTGGACCTGGCCTTCGATGATCATGTCGTTGATCCGGGTGCCGCAATCGTCGACGGCAATGAATCGCTCGACAGTGACCTTGGCGGTGCCCGGGTCGACGTCTACGACACAGATGTATGCGCCGAACGGATAGGTGAGGTTGGACGGGTTGTAGCAGATCTGTGCCTCGAGACCTCCTTCGACACCCTCTGGAAATTCTCCTGCGCCGTGTGCTCTCATCGCGACTTCTTGGATCGTGACCGAGGTCGAGGGATCGCCTTTCACATGGAAGGATCCCTTTTGCCACTCCAAGTCGGCAACCGAGACCTCCAGCATGCTGGAGGCAATGATTCGCGCCTTGTCGCGCACCTTTCGGGCCACCAGGGCTGCGGCGGCGCCTGAGACTGGCGTTGATCGACTTCCGTACGTCCCGAGACCGTATGGCGTGTTGTCTGTATCGCCATGCACGACATCGATGTCCTCGGGGGGGATCCCGATCTCCTCGGCGACTATCTGGGCGTACGTGGTCTCGTGGCCCTGCCCCTGACTCTGCACCGAGATCCGCACCACAGCCGTCCCGGTTGGATGGATGCGCAACTCGCACCCGTCGGCCATCCCGAGTCCGAGGATGTCCATGTCCCTGCGAGGCCCGGCGCCGACGGCCTCGGTGAAGAAGGCGACGCCAATTCCCATACACTCTCCACGCTCGCGGCGGGCGATCTGTTCGGCCCGCAACTCGTCGTAACCGGCAATCCTCAGGGCCTCGTTCATGGCACCGGCGTAGTTGCCCGAGTCGTAGACCCATCCCGTCTTCGTCGTATAGGGGAACTGCTCGGGCTGAATGAAATTCTTCAGGCGAAGTTCGACCGGGTCCATGCCCAGTTCGGCGGCCAGTCGATCCACCAGGCGCTCGACGAGATAGACGGCCTCGGCGATGCGGAACGAACATGAGTAAGCGACACCACCAGGGGCCTTGTTGGTGTACGCCGCCGTCACTGCGCAGTGTGCAGCCTCAAGGTGATAACTACCCGTGAACACACCGAAGAACCCGGCGGGATACTTCAAGGGAGCGGCCGTACCGTTAAAGGCACCGAGGTCGGCCAGAACGCTCGAACGGATCGCGAGCATTCTTCCGTCCCGTGTCGCCGCGATCTCTCCGCGCATGATGTAGTCACGGGCGAAGGCCGTGCTGATCAGGTTCTCCGTGCGGTCCTCCATCCATTTGACCGGTTTGCCGGTGACGATCGAACCGACGATCGCGCATACATACCCTGGATAGATCGGCACCTTGTTGCCGAAGCCACCACCCACGTCGGGTGAGATCACCCGGATCTTGTGCTCTGGGATCCCTGCGAACATCGCGTAGAGGGTGCGGTGCGCGTGCGGGGCCTGGGATGTCGACCACATGGTGAGCTTTCCGCTCGCTCGATTGAAGTCTGCGACGGCACCACAGGTCTCCATCGGTGCCGGATGCACTCGAGGAAAGACCACATCCTGGGTCACGGTGACTTCGGCGTGCTCAAACACGGCGGCAGTGGTGGCCGCGTCGCCCGCTTCCCAATCGAAGCCGTGGTTGTCTGACCGGCCCTCCAGGTCGTCTCGGATGATGGGGGCACCGGCGTCGAGGGCTGTGCGCACGTCAATGACAGGTTCGAGTATCTGGTAGTCCACATAGATCAACTCGAGTGCGTCACGGGCCGCATACCGGTCTTTCGCGACTACGAAGGCAACCTCTTGACCTTGATAGCGGACCTTGTCGGTGGCGAGAACGGCCTGGACATCGCCAGCCAGTGTCGTCATCCATGCCAGACCACGCTCGGCTAGGTCCGCTCCGGTCACCACGGCCTTGACCTTGGGATGCGCCTCGGCCGCGCTCGTATCGATGCTGGTGATGCGCGCATGTGCCACGGGTGAGCGCAAGATCGCCAGGTGAAGCATGCCCGGCAACTGCACGTCATCGCAGAAGGTGCCCTGGCCGCGCACGAAGCGGGCATCCTCTTTGCGAAGCATCCGGCCATAGCCCACGGGGTTGTGGTCGTTGTCGATCACATCGTCGGCGGCGCGGTTTGCTGTGCTCACCGGACCAGCACCAACCTGGCCTCCCGGCCCGACTGGAAAATCATCGAATCCCGATCATACGCGCTTGTCACCCACAGATGCGCGACACGTGCGAGCCTGATGGGGGCGGACACCTGCATACGAACTCTTCCCGAACCTGATGGTGCAGCCCGCCGCCTCACGGGGGCCGTTACGCGGCTTGTTGCAAGACTACGTGATCGGCCCTCCGAGACAACCTCCATGTCAGCTGGGCGACGATTAGCCACCGATGGACCCCATGCTGCGGACGGGCCGGGCGAAGTCCGCCGAGTCAATTCCGTGACCAGCCTGCTTGCCCCACATCGCGGCTCGCCACATGTCGGCGATCTCCCCGTCACTCGCTCCGCCCCTTAGCGCGGCCCTAAGGTCTGTTTCGTCATCGCCGAAGAGGCACGACCGAACCGTCCCCTGGGCTGTGATGCGTGTGCGGTCACATCGCTGGCAAAAGGGCCGCGTGACGGACGCGATGATTCCGACGGTGTGCGGTCCTCCGTCCACCAACCAATCCTCCGCAGGGGCGGACGGGTCGTTGCGGCCAATCGGCGTTAGTTCGAAGCGAGTGGAGAGTACTTGGAGCAACTCTGCCGCGTCGACCATGTTGTCGCGTCGCCAGGTCTCGTCAGCGTCCAAGGGCATCTCCTCTATGAACCGGACCGCAACCCCCTCGCTGAGGCCCCAGGCCAGCAGATCGGCAGCTCCGCCAAGCGTGGCGCGCATCAACACTGCATTTACCTTGATGGGGTCGAGACCCGCTTGCTTGGCCGCGCGGATACCGATCAGGGTGTCGTGCAACCGGTCCCGGCGAGTCAGCCGAGCAAACTGGGCGGGATCCACCGTGTCCAGCGAAATGTTCACCCGCTGGAGACCTGCCTCAACCAGAGACGCGGCCCGGTGGTGGAGCCCAAGGGCGTTGGTTGTCATGGACATGATGACGCCGGGGGCGGTTTCAGACGATAGCCGGACAATCCGGGCGAGATCCGGTCGCATCAACGGTTCGCCGCCGGTGAAACGGACCTCACGGATCCCCAGGGCGGTGGCGGCGACGCCGACGAGGCGGGCCACCTCGTCGGGGGTCAGCAGATCGATCCGTGCGATGGCTGGCAACCCCTCTTCAGGCATGCAGTACGTGCATCGAAGCGAGCACTTCTCCGTGAGGGAGATGCGCAGATCCCGCGCGACACGGCCGAACGTGTCTACGAGCTGGGGAACCTCTGGCCTGTGCACAGTGCTTGGCGCGGCACGGCGCACGACCGGGAGGCCCAGCGAAGTCACTGTCATCTCGAGGCCTTGGGTCGGGCAGGGCGCCGGTCACTCTCCGCGATTGCATCGTGATGGATCCGGCCTTCGGTCCGTGCGAGGTTGATCCCCATCCCGCCGCGGCGGATGGAGATGATCTCCGCCACGATCGAGACAGCGGTCTCCTCCGGGGTGCGCGCTCCTAAGTCGAGTCCGATCGGGCTGTGCATCCGATCGAGGTCGGCGTCAGTGGCCCCCATGGCGCGAAGTCGAGCCTGCCGATCCTCGTGGGTTCGGCGTGATCCCATGGCCCCGATATACGCATCCCGAGGGAGATCGAACGCTGCCATCAGCAACGGCACGTCGAACTTCGGATCATGGGTCAACACGCAGCACATCGAACGTGAGTCGATGCGACCCTCGGCTAACTCGGCGGACAGGTAGCGGTGCGGCCAGTCGACCACGAGCTCATCGACATCGGGGAAGCGCGCAGGTGTCGTGAATAGCGGGCGGGCGTCACACACCGTGACGTGGTAGCCGAGGCTACGCCCCTGGCGGGCCAGCGCGGAGGCGAAGTCGATCGCACCAAAGACGAGCATGCGTGGCCGCAGCGCGAAACTCGATACGAAGACGTGCATGCCCTCGCCCAGCCGCTCCCCATCCGGCCCATAGGTGCGCGTCGCGGTCGACCCCAGTTCGAGCATGCCTAGAGCGTCGTCAGCGACGGCTTCATCTGCCCGCGATGACCCAAGCGACCCTTCAACACCGTCGGGTCGGATGATCAGATGGCGGCCAACACGCGTTGGTTCCGGATGGGCTGTGACAGTCACGACAGCCACAGGACGCTCGTTGAGGATGTCGTCTGCCACACCCCCCAACTCGGGAAAGCCCTGCTTGGAGACACGCTCGACGAAGACATCGAGAATGCCTCCGCAGGTCAGACCGACGGCGAACGCGTCGTCGTCACTGACGCCGTACGTCTGAAGCACGGGCGTGCCGGTGCCGATGACATCGGCGCACAGATCGTAGACCGCCCCTTCGACGCAGCCACCGGAGATCGAGCCGACCACTGACTGGTCGGCGAGGCGCAGCATGGCTGCGCCGGCGGGACGCGGCGCGGATCGGTACGTGCGAACGACGGTCGCCAATGCGGAGGTCTCGCCTGCTTCCCATCGGTCAGCCAGCGCAGCGATGACTTCGCGCATCGGCACTCCGTTTCTTGGTCTTGGACTGCTCGACCGGATTTCCGAGCCAGGACCCCTGAGGGCCGATCCGATCCGGATCTTCCAACCGGCCGGGCATGCGCACAGGCATGACCTTTGCCAGGAGGCTGATCATGCATTGAGTCCGGGAGGGGGTCAATTGCGACTTCAGCGAAACCTGAATTTAGGGTGCCCTTACTTTCATCAGGTGAATCAGGCGGCCACTATCGTCGTAGGTATGGACTCGTGACTCGACAGACCCGGGTATGATCAACGTCGTCACGGCCCAGAGTTGTGTGACAGCAACATGACGGCCATGCCCAGAGCCATGGCGAGTTCATACACGCGCAGCTCGGCTGCCCTCCGTCGGCGCGGCTGGCCGTCATGACGAATTCCGTGGATGGCACGGAAACTCCAGAACACCGCCACGATCCCCAGCCCGATGCCTAGGGCCGTAGTGGTCTCGTCCAGCCCGGCTGGTGCGCCTGCGCTCCCGTGGCCGCCGTCGGACATGACCATGCCTGGCATCGCGTCCGGGTGACCGTGGTCTGCGGTTGGGTCGACAGCGAGCGTCATTCCGACCATGAACGTCGTGGTGGCCATCATGAAGGAGTGGTACGTCGCGAGCATCCGAAACCTTGTCCGAGCGAACGCATCCGCTCGGTTGACCGCTTGCGTGGCGAACCACAATGTCCCGCCCCCGAACGTGACGATGAGAAGCGTCCCCAGGATCGTGGGTAGCGTGAACCAGGTCATGAGGATCATGCTGATCGACATCAAGGTGTGGAGGGCGTAGTCCGCCGCCCCGCTAGCTACGCTCCGGCAACGAGCCCAGCGCTTAATCGCGCAACCTCCGGAAACGAGAAAGAGTGCTGTCACGACGACGGCGGTCACGGATGTGCACCGACCTCTGTGTGCCCGATGAACGCAGGAGGTGCGGAGTCGTCGTGAACCGCCCGGCTGCTGCTGCCGGTGAAGGTGGGTGCAGGCTGACTGATCGTCTCGTTCACTGTTGCCCCTCGAGTCCATGCGGAGCCCCGACCGTAGTTGCGGCGGGGCAAACGCGCATCACCCCCAAGGCTGGGCCACGGGGTGAGCCTGATCTGATAGCGAAGCTGGCGGTTTCGTCGGATTTCGGGACTACAGGTGCTTCTCTCTGCCGACGAAGCCGAGACGGTCGCGCCTTGGAAACACGCAATCGAACGCACCGACGGAGCGACAGCGCTGATCCTCACTAGGTCGTGCCACCGCACGTCACGAACCCGTGCGCGATGCTGACGTCGAGATAGTCACCTCCGGTTCTGAGGTGGTGATTGCCGATGAGGCCACGGCGGGTTTGGCCACCACTGATGGACCCATCGCTTCACTTCCGGGTAGGCAAGGTTGAAGACCCTAGAACCGCGGTCGCACAAGAATCCGTCAATGCCGTCGGTGCGGATTCGCCCGCAGACCTCACCGGCGGCCTCCGGCGCGGTGACCTGCCAGCCGAGGTCCGTGAGGCGGACCGCACGGCGCAAGCCATCGACTAGGCGCCGATGACGATGACGTCGGTTTCGTTGGCTGCCACGGCGCCAGGCTACCTCTTTTCCACTCGCTGGACGTGCAGCCGGGCATGCTCGATGGCGCTGGGGATGCTCTCGAAGAGGTGGCGTTCGTGGGCCAGTCGGTCGTAGACGCCCAACTCGGCCAGGACGCGATGATGGTGGGTGGAATCAACACCGGATCGGCCACCCGTGAGCGCGTGGCGAGGGCGGCAAGTGCGAGCACCTTCTCCGCATGGGCGTCTACGCCGAGGGCAGCGGGAATCTGTTGGAGGGCGATGATGACCGCGATCCCGACGGTGAATCCCTCCACGACGGAGATGGGTACGTATCGGATGACGCGACCGGCCCGGGCGTACCCCGGGCCGATCAGGATCAAGCCGGCCATCACACCGACAACCAAAACGCCGTCGGGACCGTGCAGGGCGATGATCGGGACCAGGACCACGGTCATCGCTCCTGTGGGGCCACTGACCTGGACTCCGCTGCCTCCGAAGATCGCCGCCAGCGCGTGCGCCACGATCGCGGTGGCCAGGCCCGCAACGGCACCCATGCCGGAACTGACCCCGAATCCCAACGCCAGCGGCAACGCCACCAGCCCCACCGTCAATCCCGCAGTGACGTCGCGACCCTCGCGGGCACCAGTCCAATCGCTGCGACGCGGCAACAGTTGTCGGATGCGCTCCGTCAAGAATCGCCGGCGGAGGCCGGCTCGGCCTCGAGTTCGCCTTGGGCGGCGAGGATTCCGGACAGAATCGTGCGCGCCGCCATCAGCAGATCGCGAACTTCCGGAACGCTGACGGAGTAGACGACCTCACCGCTGCTTCGACTCGACACCACCATCGACGTACGCCGAAGAACGGCGAGTTGCTGGGAGAGGTTGCTGGGCTCGATGGCGATCTTCTCGAGTAGTTCGTGGACCGCGTGGTCGCGTTCCGACAGGAGTTCGAGGATGCGGATGCGAGCGGGATGGCCGAGAGTTCGAAAGAACTCGGCCTTGGCTTGGTAGAGCGGAACGCCGGGCATACATGAGACTACATGACTTGAAGAAGTCTTCATGTCTAGGTGATCGAGCTTGTCGAGATCACTCACTTGGCCGTCAGCGCGTCAGGTCCGCGAAGCTTCGCGTGACGTACGCCGCCGACGAGACGTCGTGGTGGTGGGTGTAGTCGTTCGTGACCGCGACGCATTGCAGGCCCGCGGCGACAGCCGCGGTGACGCCAGCCCCCGAGTCCTCGATGGCGATGCAGTCGGCTGCGCGCTGACCGGAGATGCGGAGAACCTCCAGATAGGCGGCCGGGTCGGGCTTGAGAGTAGTGATCTCAGTTCCTGTCACGATGCCGGCGAACCGGCTCAGCCCGAAGTGGCGATCCAGCAAGGGCTCGACCCAGGCCCGATTGCCGGTCGTGGCGACGTACAACTCGATGCCACAGGCGGCCAACTCGTGGATCAGGCGAGCGACGCCGGGTCGTGGTGGCACAGAGCCGCTGGCGATCAGGTCGCGCATGATCTCCGTCTTGCGTGGGTGGAGTCGGGCGGCCATCGCCTCTGCGGTCTGCGGATCGGATCCGAACGCCTGCAGGTAGCTCCGGATCCGCCGCTGACCGCCGGTCACCTCGAGCAACTGCCCGTACATCAACTCATCCCACCGATCGGGCAGTCCGGCTTCCTCGAAGGAGAGGTTGAACGCGACCCGATGGCCGTGTCGCTCACTGTCCACCAGGGTGCCGTCGACATCGAAGATCACGGCTTTGAACGACCGCAGGTCGATGGTGGTGTTCACGTCAAGTAGTCGACGGCGGAGTACGCCGCCAACCGATCGAGGTTATGGGTGGAGTGGATCTCCCGGATAGTGCCCGACTTGGAACGCATCATCAACGACGAGGTCTCGATGACACCGGACGACTGGCCCGACGAAGGACTGGCGCCGTAGCGGACCCCGGGCAGCAATTCACCGTCGGTGATGCCGGTCGCGCAGAAGAACACGTCGTCAGACCCCACGAGGTCGCGGGAGGTCAGAATCGCGTTCAGGTCGAGTCCGACCTCGCGAGCCCGCTCGCGTTCCTCGGGTGACGCGGGATGGAGTCGCCCCAACAGTTCGCCGCCGAGGCAGATCAACGCGGCCGCGGTGATCACTCCTTCCGGCGTGCCCCCGACGCCCATCAGCATGTCGATGCCGGTGCCGGCACGAGCCGCCATGATGGCGCCGGCGACATCGCCATCGGGGATGAACCTGATCCGTGCTCCAGCCTCACGTAGCTCGGCGACGAGACCGTCGTGCCGTGGCCGATCGAGGACCACCACGGTGACGTCCTGAGGCGTGCCGCCCTTGGCCTTGGCAACCGCCGCGACGTTGTCCCGCACGGGGGCGTCGAGATCCACCGCGCCGACGGCATCCGGACCGACGACGATCTTGTTCATGTAGAACACCGCAGACGGGTCATACATGGCACCGCGAGGTGCCACCGCGATCACGGAAACGGCGTTCGGTGCACCCTTGGCGAGCAGGGTGGTGCCGTCGACCGGGTCGACGGCTACGTCGCAGCCCGGTCCGTGGCCGGTGCCGACCCGCTCTCCGTTGAACAACATCGGGGCGTGGTCCTTCTCGCCTTCTCCGATGACCACCACGCCATCCATCGGCACGGTCCCGATCAGGGTGCGCATGGCGTCGACGGCTGCCCGGTCGCCGCCGTCCTTGTCGCCGCGACCAACCCAGCGCCCCGAGGCCATGGCGGCGGCCTCCGTGACGCGCACCAGGTCCATGCCCAGGTTCGCCTGGGGGAGTTCACGTGAGTCGAGCCTGGTCGTAGCCGTCGTGAACGTCATCGCGCCCGTCATCGATCTACCGTGCCGGCGGAGAGCAGGTGGTAGAGCAGGATCAACTGGCTGATCGCCAAGGGCTCACTCCGACCGATGTCCCCGATCCGTCCGAGACTCTCGGGTGGACCACCATCGACATCGAGTTCGGCCCAGATGGCCTTCTCAAGTTGCCGTGCCTCCTCGGCCGAAGCGTGGCCATGGACGTGCAGGCAATCGGTGGGGGTCCCATCGGCGTCACGCAGGATCTTCAGATGCATGGCGGTGCGATTGTCATCGGTCAACACCGTTGACAGTGAGGGATGCTGGATCGTCGGTCGCAGCATCAGTTCCGCCGAGAGTGGTGTGCCGGGCGGATCGTTCCGGGTGGCGATCGGGGCGAACCTCGCCACGATGTCGGCGTACTTCCGTTGGGGTCGGATGTACGCCGCGGACTCGGGTTCGCGGCGTTCGAGATCGGCCAGCACCTGCTCGGGTGTGTAGCCACGTTTGGCGCAATCGCGCTCCACCTTCCAGCCTCGCCTGATCTCCTCGGGTGGATCCAGGAACACGGTGACGTCGAAGCACGCTCGGGCCAACTTGGTCGAGAGCGGATGGAGTCCTTCGACGATCACGAACTCCTTCGGTTCGACGTACATGGGCCGCGTGAAGGTGCCGGTGGCGTGCTCATAGACCGGCTTGAGGATCGGGCGGCCGAGGGCGAGCAATTGCAGATGCTGCTCCATGATGTCGAGGTAGTTGCAGTCGGGATGCAGCGGCGTGAAGGGAAGATCTCGTCGCTCCTCGCGGTCGAAGGCGTGGTAGTCGTCGACGCAGATGGACGTGCACCGGTCGGCGCCCAGGGCCTCGACGAGGCCCTGGGTGAGCGTGGTCTTGCCGGCTGCCGAGTCGCCGGCGATGGCCAACATGACCGGGCGAAGCGCGGGTCCGGCACCCTCGGAACGGACCATTCGTAGGACTTTGTCAGGCATGATCGGTGGTCCTTTCCTCCAATAGCGTCACGATCCGGGTCTGCACGGCCTCGACGTTGAGTCCGTAGTGCGCCATCACCTCGTCACCCGGTCCCGAGGCACCGAATTCGTCGATGCCGATCGCGAGATCGACCAGGCCACGCCACCCTGAGGTGACGCCGGCCTCGATGCTGACGCGGGGGATGGCACGGTCCGGTGTGTACGTCGACCGGTCCATCGCCGAAACCACACGTGCTGTGATGCCGTCTCCGGCCAGGTTCGCGGCCACGGAGTCCGCGAGCGCCACTTCGGACCCGGTGGCGACGATCTCGACGTCGGCCCCAGTCGGTTCGGTCGAGATGTGTGGTGGCACCGCCTGGCGGGTCAGGATCAACGCCGTCGGTCCGTCGGTTCGTTCGATGGCTTGGCGCCAGGCCTCCGCCGTCTCGGCCTCATCGGCTGGTCGGAGCACCTGCAGGCCGGGGATCAACCGCAGGGACTCGACATGCTCGACGGGCTGATGAGTCGGGCCATCCTCACCGACGGCCACGGAGTCGTGGGTGAGGATGTGGATGACGGGTTGCTTCATCAGCGCAGCCAGCCGCAGCGCGGGGCGGAGGTAGTCGCTGAACACCAGGAAGGTGCTGCCGAAGGGTCGGAACCCTCCGTGCAGTGCCAGGCCGTTCATCACCGAAGCCATGGCGAACTCCCGGATTCCGAAGGCGAGCTGCGAGCCCGAGTAGTCCTCGCGGGTCACGAGCGCGCCACCGGTCGACGTACCGGTCGAACCGGCGAGGTCTGCCGAGCCTCCGACGAGTTCGGGCAACGCCTCGGTGAGCGCGACGAGGCAGTCCTGCGACGTTTGACGCGTGGCACGGGTCCGGCCGGACACCGTCGCGGCCAGGGTCTCGCCGAGCTCGCTGGGAAGTTGCTGCTCTCGGGTCCGGCAGAACTCCTCGGCCGCTTCCGGACGGGCGAGCTCGAAGGCGTCGAACGCGTCGCGCCAGGCGGCGTGTTCGGCCGCACCGTCCTGGCTCAGTCCTGCGCATTCGGTCGCCACCTGATCTGGCACGGTGAACGGAGGCCACGTCCAATCGACCCGGGCCTTGGCCTCGGCGAGCGTTTGCGTTCCAAGAGGCGATCCGTGGGCTTTGCTGGTGCCTTCAACTCCGGGGGCGCCGTGTCCGATGACGGTGCGGACGGCGATGAAGCTCGGCCGCGGATCGCGCTTCGCCTCGACCAGCGCGGCGTCGATCGCCTCGACGTCGGTGCCGTCCTCGACGGCGACCACGTGCCAGCCGTACGCCGTGAAGCGGGCGAGCTGGTCATCGCTCGTCGAGAGGTCGGTGGCACCGTCGATCGTGATCGAGTTGTCGTCCCACAGCACGATCAATCGACCCAGACCCAGGTGTCCGCCGAGCGATGCGGCTTCGTGCGAGACCCCTTCCATCAGGCAGCCGTCGCCGACGATCGCATAGGTGTGGTGATCGGTGATCTCGGGATAGCGAGCAGCGGTCATCCGCTCGGCCAGGGCCAACCCGACGGCCATGGCCAGGCCCTGGCCGAGTGGACCTGTCGTTGTCTCGACGCCGGGAGTGTGCCCGACCTCGGGGTGTCCGGGCGTCCGCGATCCGAGTTGGCGGAAGGCTCGCAGTTCGGACATCGGCAGGTCGTAACCGAAGAGGTGCAGGAGGGCGTAGAGCAATGCCGAGCCGTGTCCGGCCGAGAGCACGAAACGGTCCCGATCGGCCCAACTCGGGTCCTGCGGGTCGTGCCGCAGGTGACGACTCCACAGCGTCCAGGCCATGGGTGCGGCACCCATCGGCATGCCGGGGTGGCCCGAGTTCGCCGCTTCGACCATGTCCGCGGCGAGGAACCGGATGGTCTGGATCGCTGACTGATCGACCTTGTCGCCACCGTCCATAGCGTCATCGTGCTGCGTGCCCGAAGTGGGTTGCAGGATCTGGGTTTCGATGATCTGCGTCATCACGCCGCCTCAGTCCGCGCGGCACGGGCGGCGTGGAGCGCCTCGGCGCGCAAGAGATCCACCCCGGCGGCCTTGCCCGATGGATGGGCATAGAGCCACGAGCCGCTGATGAAGACGTCGGCCCCTGCGGCTGCGGCGCCGATGATCGTCGTGTCGGTGATCCCGCCGTCTACCTCCAGCTGAATCGCTTGTCCGGAGTCGTCGATCATCCGTCGCAACTCGGTGATCTTGGGCTCGACGGCGCGGATATAGGACTGACCGCCGAAGCCAGGGTTCACGGTCATGGCGAGGATCAGGTCGGTCTCGTCCAGCACATGGGCCACCACCGAAGCCGGTGTGTGGGGATTCAAAGCGACCCCACTCAGCACGCCGAGGTCACGGATCCGACTGAGCGTGCGATGCAGGTGCGTGCACGCCTCGGCATGCACGATCAACAACTCACATCCTGCGGCGGCGTACCTGTTGAGCAACTCATCCGGGTTGGCGACCATCAGGTGCGCCTCGAAACCGACCGTGCTGTGTGCTCGCGCGGCGGCGATCACGTCCGGGCCGAAGGTCAGGTTGGGGACGAAGACCCCATCCATCACGTCCCACTGGATGCGATCGACACCCGCTGCGCACAGGCCGGCGACCTCGTCACCGAGGCGGGCAAGGTCGGCAGGCAGGACTGAGGGCAATATCAGGGGATCCACGCGTGCGTTCGGCATGAGAACAGTTCACCCGCCGAGGTCGGCCTGGCACTCACCCTGCCGGGTGGACCGGGGGGTGAACCTCGCGCAGGTCGGGTCTCGTCGCGCGCGTCCCGCCGTATGGTGTGCCAGTGCCTCACGCCGCGCCAGCACCGCTTCGACTGCTCCTCGTGGACGACCACGAGATGGTCCTGCACGGGTTGGATGCGATGCTCGGGCACTTCGCTCAGGACGTGCGCATCGTCGCAACCGCCACCTCCGGCGCTGCCGCGATGGCCCAGGTCGCCGCCGAGGAACCCGACATCGTGCTCTGCGACGTACGCATCGGCAAGGAGAGCGGCCTCGATCTGTGTCGGCAGATCACCACGCAGTATCCGTCGGTCAAGGTGGTGCTGCTGACGGTGTACGACGACGAGCACTATCTCTTCCAGGCACTCCGAGTCGGGGCGTCCGGGTACATCCTGAAACGCATCGACGGCGCCGAACTCGTCGGTCACCTGCGTCGGGTGCGCGACGGCGAGACGGTCATCGACCCCGCCCTGGCCGGCCGGGTTGCACTTTCGGCGGCCAGGCTCAGCTCCGGAGAGTTCTGGCCGGGAGCCCACCTCGGACTGACCCAGCGGGAGTCCGAGGTGCTTGAGCTTCTGGTGGCGGGACATTCCAACAAGGGCGTCGCTGCGAAGCTGGTGGTGAGCGAGGACACCGTGAAGACCCACATCCGTGGGCTCTACCGAAAACTAGGGG
>JAKFXV010000051.1 GCA_021731205.1 Nocardioides sp.
GAGCAGGCGACCTCACCGGTCGCGTAGAGCCCGGGAACGGTGGACCGGCCCCACAGATCGGTGGCAACCCCACCCGAGGCATAGTGGCAAGCAGGCGCCACCGGGATCAGTTCGGTCACGGGGTCGACGCCGTGCAGGCGAGCTGTCGTCAAGATCGTCGGGAAGCGGCGTTCCCAGAACTGTGCGCCCAGCAGCCGGGCGTCGAGCCACATGTGCGGATGACCTGTTTCGTGCATCCGCCTCGTGATCGCTTTGGCGACCACATCACGCGGGGCCAGGTCGGCCATCGGATGCAGGCCCTGCATGAATCGGTGTCCGTCGAAGTCGACCAGGAACGCTCCCTCACCACGCACCGCCTCGGAGATCAGTGGCTGCTGGCCGCGGGAGTCGGGTCCGAGATACATCACCGTCGGATGGAACTGCACGAACTCGAGATCCCGGAGCACGGCACCCGCGCGCATCGCCACTGCCATGCCGTCTCCGGTGGACACCGAGGGGTTCGTCGTCTGCTCGAAGACCTGCCCCAGACCACCGCTGGCCAAGACGACCGCTCGACACAGTGCGGCGCCCACCCCGTCTTGCTGTCCTTCACCGATCACATGCAGGGTCACCCCGGCGATGCGACCCGTCGCGGAGGTCAGCAGATCGATGGCCAACGCGTGCTGGATGACCGCGATGCCCGGTGTCGCCTGGACCGCCTCGATCAAGGCGCGTTGAATCTCGGCGCCCGTCGCATCACCGCCCGCGTGGGCAATTCGGTCTCGGTGGTGGCCGCCCTCTCGGGTGAGCGAAAGCTCGCCGTCGTGGAGGTCGAAGTTCGTGCCGAGCGCGATCAGCTCGCGGACGGCCTCGGGACCCTCGGTCACCAGGACGCGGACCGCCTCCAGGTCGCAGGCGCCGGCCCCGGCGACCAAGGTGTCGATCTCGTGCTCGGTCGGCGTGTCCCCCGGACCCAGGGCGGCCGCGATCCCGCCCTGCGCCCACTGGGTCGAGCCCGCGCTCAGCACGTCCTTGGTCACCACCAGCACCGTCAGGTCCGGGCGTGCATCGTGGAGCCGCAATGCGGCGGTGAGGCCGGCGATGCCGGACCCGATGACCACGACGTCCGCGCGAGTGGTCCACCCCGGATCGGGAGCCGAGAGGCGTCCGGGACCCCAGGACGCCAGTTCCTGGCGAACGGCGGCGGCAGGCATGGAGGGCAGGCTAGCCGAACGAGATCGCCATGTTGTCGATGAGGCGGACCCCACCGACAGTGGCAGCGACCAGGATCCGGCCGCCGGTGCCGGGTGGGGGCTGCTCGACCAGGTCGCCGAGCTCGTCGTCGGTGATGCGTACATAGTCGACGTTCACATCCGAAGTGGTGGCGAGCCGGTCGTACGCCGCCTGCAGCGCCTGGTCAGGATTGCGCCCCTGGGCAGCCGCGCTGACGGCGTCTCGAAGTGCCCGGTTCAACACGGCGGCCGACTCTCGAGCGCCCGTCGACAGCAGCCGGTTACGCGAACTCATGGCGAGGCCGTCCGGCTCCCGGATGGTCGGCGCACCCGCGATGGTGGTTCGCAAGTCGAGATCGCGCACCATCCGGCGCACCAGCGTCAGCTGCTGGAAGTCCTTCTCGCCGAAGACGGCGACGTCGGGACGGACCATGCCCAACAACTTGGCCACCACCGTCAGCACGCCGCCGAAGTGACCCGGCCGGGAGGCTCCTTCGAGAAGGTCGGCCATCGGTCCCGGGGACACGGTCACCTGGGGCAGCCCGCCGAGGTATACCTCGGCGACACTCGGGGCGAAGACGATGTCGGTGCCGAGCTCGCGACACAGCGCGACGTCCGCGTCGAGGGTCCGGGGATAACGGGCGAGATCCTCGGGGACACCGAACTGCAGCGGATTGACGAAGATGGACACGACGACAGGCCCGCCACCGACGTCTCGGCGTGCGAGTCGGATGAGGCTGGCGTGTCCTTCGTGCAGCGCGCCCATGGTGGGCACGAGGGCGACTCGGAAGTCTCGAGGCGACTCGCTGCCCACCCCAACAGGATCAGTGGGCACGAGGGCGACTCGGAAGTCTCGAGGCGACTCGCTGCCCACCCCAACAGGATCAGTGGGCACGAGGGCGACTCGGAAGTCTCGAGGCGACTCGCTGCCCACCCCAACAGGATCAGTGGGCATGAGGGCGACTGGGCCGACCGGGGAGCTCCTCGCTTCGCCCAGGGCAGCAGCCAAGTCGGCGCGGGTGTGAACGAGCTCCGTCACGGAGATGATCCCGTCGCCGTCAGCGCAAGTAAGCGCCGGGCTCGGTCACCGCGGCTGCCTCCGCGGCGTCGAGGATCTGCGCGATCTTGGCGGCCCGGATCGGCAGCACCCTGCCATCGGTCACGACCCGGCTCAGAGTTGCTCGTGCCAACGCCACGTATGACGGCAACGTATGAGGAGCCGAGGCCGCCACCTCGGCGACGTGGTCGCGAACGGTGTTGGCGTCTCCGCGCACGATCGGCCCGGTCAGGGCGAAGTCTCCAAGAGTCAGGGCGTTCTCCATGGCGGCGTTCAGCAGCGGACGCAGCGTGGCTGCGGGATCCTCCACGCCCGAGGCGGCCAGCAACTCCATCGCCTCGGCGACCAGCGTGACCAGGTGATTCGCGCCATGGGCCAACCCGGCGTGATAAAGGGTGCGGTGCCCCTCGGCAATCCACATCGGCACGCCGCCAAGGTCGGCGATGAGCGTCTCGGCGGCGGCCCTTTCGTCGGGACCGGTCGTGACCGCGAAGGCGCATCCGGCGAGGCGCTCAAGATCCACGCTGGTCCCGGTGAACGTCATCGCTGGATGGATAGCCATCGGTCGGGCGCCCACTGCGGTCGCCTCCGCCAGCACCGCCAGTCCATGGCGGCCGGAAGTGTGCACGACCAATTGACCGGGGCGGATGGCTGCAGCACCTGCCAGCATGGTGGCGACGTTCTCGATCATGTCGTCCGGGACGGTCAGCAGCAGTACGTCGGCGGCTCTGGCCACCGCGCTCGGCTTGAGTACGTCGACCCCGGGGAGCAGATCGTCGATGCGACGGCGGGATGCGTCCGACTCGCCGGCCACGGCCACGATCTCATGGCCCGCGGAGCGCAGCGCCGCACCCAGGACAGCACCGACGCGACCAGCGCCAACGATCCCGATCGGGCCAACGGCCGCCCCGCCTGCGGACATGGGCTCAGCCTACGCGCACCGGGTCACAGCTGTGACCTGGTCAGCCGACGCGGTAGCGAACCGAAGTTCGGGTAGCACTCAACGGTGCCCGAGCAGGTGCGTAGCACTGCCAAGCGCCGGCGCAGCTCCTTGCGGATCGGGACGTAGCGCTTGGCGCTGGACAGGTTCCGGAGTTGATAGGGATCGAACTTGCGGTCGTACAGCTCGATGAACCCGCTCTTGAAGCGGATGAAGGTGTACCGCTTGTCGCGGATCCCTCGGTAGTCCCAGACGCTGTCGCTCGCGTCATTGGTGATGTTGCCGCCTTGGATCAGCCTGGTCTGTCGGTCACTGACGCTTGGTTGGGCGAGCATGCCGTAGAGCGAGGCGCCGTCCATGGTGCGGCCCGGCTCAACACCGGACAGGTCGACGATCGTGGGAGCGATGTCCACGATGCTCGCGGTGCGTGCCAGGTTCACCCCAGCGGGCACTCCCGGCCCACGCATCAGCATCGGGATCCGCAGTGACTCCTCATAGGCCAGCCGCTTGCCCCGGAATCGATGCTCGCCCATCATCCAGCCGTTGTCGGAGGTGAAGATGATCAAGGTGTCCTCGAGCTCGCCCGCTTCGTCCAGAGCAGCGACGGTGTCGGCGACGGCGTCATCGACCGATGCCAGTGCTCGGATCCGCGCAAGGAACATGCCGTTCATCTCCGCGGGGTCCTTCTTCGACTGACCCCGGATCAGCTTGGGCTTGTCCTTGACGTTCGCTTCGTTGAACGACGGTTTGGACTCTGCGGGGTTGCGGGTGCCGGCGTACAGGCCGGCGTACTCGCTCTCCGGCAGTGGAGGTGTGCCGCACCGAAGACCATCGATCTCGGAGTCACAGATGTTGTGCGGGGCGACATAACTGGCCCAGAGGAAGAAGGGGTTGGGCCCACCGGACCAGTCCTCGATCTTGCTCCGGGTCTTCTCGGCAACGTAGTCGGTGATGTAGGTGTCGGTGTGGACCTGCGGCGTGCCGTTGTTGGCCTGGGTGTAGTTGTAGTAGTCATACGTGCCCTCGATCGTGGGGTCCCACAGATCCCAGCCGACCGGTCGGCCGTGGACGTCGAAGTGGTACTCGTTGAGGAACTTCCCGATGAACCCGGTCTTGTAGCCCGCATCCTTGAGCCATGCTGCGACCGTGTTGTCCCGTCCCTGCAGCGCGGAGTAGCCGCCGCGCACGCCGCGGTTGGCGTAGACGCCGTTGTTCTGGGCGTACTGCCCGGTGAGAATCTCTGCTCGAGCAGGGCAACACAGCGGATGCGGAGAGATCGCCGACTCGAAACTGACACCGAACCCACCCAGCGCCGCGCGCGTCTTCGGCATCCAGGCCATGTCGCTGGCGGCTTGGTCGTCGGTCGTGATCAAGATGATGTTCGGGCGGTCACCAGGGGCTGCGACCAGGGCGGCGCTAGCACTCAGTGGGCCGGAGGGACTGGCTCCGAAATTGCCGGCGGCGGAGACGGCCAAGGTGACCATGGCCACGCTCGCGCTCAAACCCATGCGTCGTCGTGACGCACGCCGCACGGATCCCATCGCGCAAATACTACCGATGAACCGCACCTTCATTGGCATCACGGCCCAAGCAGTGCGTCTGCGAGACTGTGCGCCGTGACGAGACAGGGCACCCCGGTGAAGAATGTGGCCGTTCTGTTAGCCGGAGGAGTCGGTGCTCGGATCGGCCTGGACATCCCGAAGCAACTGCTGAAGGTGGCGGGCAAGACGATCTTGGAACACTCGCTGATCGCCTTGCACGAGCACCCACTGGTCGACGAGGTGGTGATCATGATGGCGCCGGGACACCTCGACGCCGTTCGCGAGATCGTCCGAGCCGGCAACTACACAAAGGTCAACGCGATCCTCGAGGGAGGCGTCACCCGCAACGAGACCACCCTCAAGGCCTTGTCGGGAATCCCTCCGGAGCCGTGCAACATCTTGTTCCATGACGCCGTCCGGCCGTTGGTCACTCAACGGATCATCACCGAGTGCTTCGAGGCACTCCAGAAGCATGGGGCCGTCGACGTCGCCATCCCTTCGGCCGACACGATCGTCGAGGTCGACCACGACGACGTGATCCGGGCAATCCCACCGCGCGCTCAACTGCGCCGGGGGCAGACCCCTCAGGCTTTTCGTTCCGACGTCATCCGCGCGGCGTACGCCAAGGCTGGGGAAGACCCCCACTTCGAAACCACCGACGACTGCTCGGTCGTGCTCCGCTATCTCCCCGACGCGCCGATCGTGGTCGTGCGCGGGGATGAGCGCAACATGAAGGTGACCGAGCCGATCGACGTATACCTGGCAGACAAGCTGTTCCAGCTGACCAGCAACGACGTGCCCACTCCGGGTTCGGACCAGGAGTACGAAGCCCTGCTCACGGGCAAGACCCTGGTCGTCTTCGGCGGCAGCTACGGCATCGGCGCGGACATCGCAGCGTTGGCCGATCGCTTCGGGGCGAATGTGCACTCGTTCAGCCGCTCGAGTACCCAGACCCACGTCGAGCGGCGCGCCGACATCGAGGCTGCGGCGGCGACGGCGATAGCGGCCACCGGGCGGGTGGACTTCGTCGTGAACACCGCCGGGGTGTTGCCGCGGGGCACGCTGCTGGACACCAGCGAGGAGACGATCTTCGCGGCTACCGAGATCAACTACTTGGCGCCGGTCTTCATAGCTCAGGTCTTCTTCCCCCACTTGGCGGCGACGAAGGGCGCGTTGTTGCTCTTCACCTCAAGTTCCTACACGCGCGGTCGCAGTGGCTACAGCTTGTACTCATCGGCGAAGGCGGCCACCGTGAACCTGACCCAGGCACTTGCCGACGAGTGGGCGGGCGACGGCGTACGTGTCAACTGCATCAACCCCGAGCGCACCGCGACGCCGATGCGAACCAAAGCGTTCGGGCAGGAGCCGTTGGGGTCATTGTTGGATTCCGAGACCGTGGCTCGCACCTCCTTGGATGTGCTCCTCTCACGTGAGACCGGGCACATCTTCGACGTCCGCAAGGACGACCCGTTCGGCCCAGGATCCGAAGGCGATTGAGACTGCGCGGATCGACGCTCGGCTCAATGCCTGCGAAGAAACCGGCGCAGCCGCTCAACGATCGAGGGCGGGGCAGCCAGTTGGGTGCGAAGCCGCTGGATCTCGTGCATGGTGCCGGCCATGCGGTCGGCCACACGAAGTCGGCGGTGCCGCTCCCGGACGGCGGCCTCGATCGGGCCTTGCACTCGGTCAGGGGCCAACGGGAGTCCCTGGATGCGCCCCAATTGGATCAGGACTCCGGCGAGAAACTGGGCGGCCACGTCTCCCGGGACATCGCTCACGGTCGCGACGCCGCCTGCCGGGGGAAGCTTCGTGGGGTTCGCCAGCGTGGCCAACGACCCGAGCACTCGGACGCCGCTTGCCCCGATGCCGGCGCTGATCTCCGCGCCGATCGCAACTCCCCGATCGACAGCCCAAGGGGGAGTCGTCAGCCGGGTTTCCGTGGCCGAGGGCCTTCTGGCTCGGACGTGCTGAGCCGCACCGAATCTGATCAGCTCGGTGTAGTCCGAGGCCGACCAGTGCTCGGCGACGTAGTCCGCATTGAAGCGGCGGAGCACCTCGGTCTCGGCGAGCGTCAACGACCTGTTCGCCGGGACTTCTTGCGCCACCAGGGTCTCGCCCGGCAGCCCGAGTAGGTCCTCGAAACTGCGCAGCAGCATGCCCGGGTCATGCTCGTCGAGGACGATGACAGTGACCCGGTCTGCGCCGACGACGCCGGCCCAGCGGGCCACCAGAGCATCGTGGCGATGGCGTTGCCAGAAAGTCGGGGTGATCGCCTTGGGAGGGGTCGCCAGAACGCCTTCGAGCCATTCGGAGTAGGCGATGACGGCTCGATTCTGGACATACTGCTGCCACTGGGAAGCCAAGATGTTGACCACGGGGCGCAACGTGATGACCACGTGCAATCGCTCAGGTCCGAGCTGTGAGGCGATCCGTCGCGCCCGCTCGTCGTTGGCTTCGCAGAAGAACTCGCTGCTCAGCACGGCTGCCCGCGCCGACGAGCGCTGCACCTCCTCCACGAGGGCGCGCCAGGCAAGCTCCCCGGCGTCGGGGCTGTTCGACGGCAACCGGCGCTTGGTCGCCGCACCGATCGCTGCGGTCATGGAATGGGCTCGGTCGCCTGCATAGTGAACACCGTGGGCCGCCAGGCGTTCGCGGCTGTGGTGGAAGGCTGCCTGGACCGCCGTTGTGCCCGTCGTGTGGGGCCCGATGTGCAGCACGACCTCGGACGGCGGGCCGGGGGTGTCGGGCGCGTTGGTGGCGGCAGCCGAAGTCACCGCGCCTCCCATTCGGCGCGCAGGGAGGAAAGCTCGTGCAGGCGATCGCGCCATGCGGACAGATCCGGTGCGGGTGGCAGCGCCACCGTCACCGCGCGGCGTAGCACCTCGATCCCGGCCTCGGCCACGAAGTCGGTCGGCAGGTCCGCCGACCCATCCAGCCGCAGCGGCCAGAGCAGCGCGTCGGCGTACCCGGTCATCTCCCACCCCGCGGCAACGGCTTCTCGCCGGATCCGTTTCGAGAACGCGCGCAAAGCGACGCCGGTCTCGGGCGTGACCAACCTCGCCAGGTCCTGATCTGTGCCGCGTCGAAGGATCGCGACCAGGTCGAGGGCACGATGCCTCATGGTGAGCCGATACGTGGCGTCCGCCTGCTCGATCTGGCTCCACACCTCGGCGGCGACCGCCGCGGCGACAGGCGGGAGCCCGTCGAGATCCGGCTGATCGGGCATCGTGGGAACGTGCGGCACCCCGAGCAGTTCGGTCGCACTCAGTTCGTCGATCGGATCCGGCCAGACGAACAGACGGCGGCGAGACTGCTTCACAGCTCCTTGGCGAACGAGCATCAAGTCGTAGCGCCACGTGGCCGTGGCGCCGCCTGCCTGATGCTGTTGGCTGATGGGATCGAGCACCTCTTCACGGATCCAGGCCTCGAAGTTCTCGCGTGCGGACTCGGCGAAGGCGCGTTGCAGCAGCGTCGGGAAGGTCGGCAAGACGACGATCGCGGTGTCCGCTACGGCACCCGGTTCCGTGGAGACGACCGCGCCTTCACGCGTCGTGCGCACCGTCACGCCGAGGTCGTCGATCTCTCCAGCACGTGACTGCCACCAGGATTCGGTGAGGGCGGCATTGAGCCCGGCCCGCCCAGAGGGGTGCAGCGCCTGAGGAAAGACGATACGAAGCAGCAGGTCCGCGTCCCAGGCCGGCGCTTGGACGGCCTCGAACTCCGGATCGGTCTCGGTGCCCGGTACGGAAACCGAAGTCCCGGGGTGTGCCACACCCACAACCCTATCGACTCAATCGGGGTCGAAGAACGCGTCCACAACGCGCTCGGCTGCCCGCCCGTCCTGGAGATAGTTGAACCTGTCGTGGAATGCGTCGTAGGCGGCGGCGTAGTCCCGCGACACCTTGGGCAGGTCCTGCAGGGCCTCGATCACCTGCTCAGGACGGTCGAGCAACGGGCCGGGGGCTGAGGGAGCGAAGTCGTAGAGGAACCCGCGCACCGAGCCGGTGTACTCGGCCAGGTCGGGCACCAGGAAGAGCATCGGTCGCCTGGTCAAGGCGAAGTCGAACCGGAGCGAGGAGTAATCCAACACCGCGGCGTCGGCAGCCAGGATCAGATCGTTGATCTCCGGATAGTGGGTGACATCGATGAGCCGGGCCGAATCCACGGCCCGACCCCCCGCTTTGCCGTGGAAACGGTGCCCACGCATCAAGAAGACGAACTCTGGCCCCAGCGACTCGCTCGCGTCCTCAAGATCGATGTGTTCGACGCGTTCGGCGTTGCGATAGTTGGTTGCCAGATCGTCGCGCCAGGTGGGTGCGTACAGCACGGCCGTCTGGTCGGCTCCGATGCCCAGCAGCTTCCTGGTCCGTTCACGCGTCTGGTCGGCGTCCGCCGCCAACAGGTCGTCGTCGCGTGGATACCCGGCGCTGTGGATCGCACCGGAGTAGCGGTACTCGCGGCGATAGTGCTCGTCCATCTCCGGGGTGGGGGTGAGGATGAGATCCCAGTCCTCGGCCGTTCGCGCGAGCTCGGCATCGATCCGACGCGGCGTGAACTGCTTCGCCGTCCACAGCCGGATGCCCATGGACTTGGCCGGATAGCCGTGGAAGGTCTGCAAGAACTTCTGCCCGGGACGAGGCGAGAACCAACGATCGAAGTCGATGTTGTTGACCAGATAGCGACTCGTCGCCAGCGCGTCGTACCAGGCCGAGGTGTTGAGCACGACCGGAACGGCGCCCTCGGGCACCCAGCACGAGCGGTCGTAGACGCCCCAGAACAAAGTCCATTCCGGGAATCGTCGGCGCAGTTCGCGATGGATCGCGACCTGACTGTCCGTGGCCGAAGCACCGACGTACGACTGGAGATAGACCTGATGGTCGTTGATCGCGCGATCCGCGCCGAGACCAACCTGCAGGCGCCGCTGATAGTAGGGGCTGCGCTCCTCGGCAGGAACCGGGCGAGCCAGGTAGAGGCCGGCCTCGATCCCCCTTCGGAACAAACGCCAAGAGTAGACATCGGTGTCGACCACGTCGAGCATCGTGGAAAGCAACTCGGGCGACAGTTGGACAGAGCCCGTCCGCGCACCACACGTGAGTTCGAACGCGTAGCGCCCACTCGGTATCGGCATCGAGCCACGGCCCCACTCGTCGGCCTCGAGGTCGGCTTCCCAGCTGGAACGCCCATCGCCGGCTTCGGCCAGTTCGCCCAGGGTCAGGGTCTGCTGCGGACCCCGGAGCCGCAGCTCGTGGGTCCGCGGTCGCTGCCCGAGGAACCGGCCCTGGACAACCAGTCGCGGTGGGGTCCCCGGGTGAACCGTGATCTGTTCCAGTTGGAGTGTGCGTCCCGGGGCAGCGGGTCGGGTGCCCCCGCGCTTGCCGGTGCCGCCTCGCGGTGAGGAAACCAGCACAGCCACCGCGTCGGGGTGCGGGTTCAGGGATACGTGTGTGTCTCCGGTCTCGACCGCCGGGAACTGCGCGGTGCCGAGCAGACCTGCAATGCCCCGCTCGTCGCGCCTGGTGATCCCCGACGTGCGGCTGAGCGCGCCCAGAGTGAGTGCGACCTCGAACCGCCAGGTTCGTTCGTGCTCGCCATGGATCGGCAGATCCCGGACCGGCAGGGTGAGAGTCAGCAACCCGTCGCCGTAGTCCTGATAGCGATGTTCTGCGAAGTGGTTGACCGCAGACGTCCAACCCAGCGCGGCCGGCACCTGCACCCGTTCACCGGTGGTGACATCGACCATGACGACATCGACGCTTGCGCCATCCCTGCCGCCCTCGGCGAACGAGACGAAGTCCACCCAGGTGAACAAGGTGATCTCCAGGGTGTCGTCCGGGAGCCGGCGCACGTTGCGAAGCACTACCTCGAGAGCCGTCTCTGCCGGCGACATCAGGTAGGTGTCGTCCGGCACGTCCCATTCGGGATCCCGAAAACCCGGCAGCCGCGCGTAGACGCGCCCATCCTCGACCAGAGTCGCCTTGTTCCCCTGCTCGAACCAGCGAGCGACAACCAGGTCGGCCAATCGCCCTTGCTGGTCGTCAGCGAGCAACCACACCTTCACCCGAGACTCGGCCCGGATGCGATCCGCGGCGGCGGGAGCCAACTCGAGCAGCGCGCGAACGTAGCCGCGCAATTGCGACCAGTGCGCCGCTCCGGCGACTTCGACCCGGTCCAAGAACCCCTGAAGTTCGCCATCCAGGACAGACGCGACCCAGTGGTCGATCACGTCGTCGGTGCCGACGGCCCGCACGGCGGCCAACGTGGCCTCCTGCTCGCCCAGCCAGGGGGTCAGATCTTCGAGGGGGTCGACCAGCGCCCCCACCGGCACGCCCACCGCACGATTCATATCGCGATAGGCGACCACATCGACCACATCGAAGGTCTTGGCTGCCATCGTGGCGCGCAGCACGCGCTCTGCCTGCGTCACCTCGCTGCCCAGCCACGCCTCCTGACCGGCCAACCAGAACGTCGTACGGAACATCCGGTTCTCGAGTCCCAGGTTGGTGACGACGGCAGGGCAATCGCTGATCGACAGATTGCGTCCCGACACCCCGACCAACGGTTCTCGGATCTCGCGCACCTTCCGGCCCAGGGTGACCACGGATCGACGGTGCCCGACGGCCAGGTCCGCACCCGACTCTGCGAGCGACTGCGCCAAGGCCGCGACGCCTCGCGGTGGCAACTGGTCCTCGCCCTTGACGAACTGGACGAACTCGCCTCGGGCGGCCGAAGCTCCCGTTGCCTGAGCACCTGTTCGGTCGCGAGCTGCGGTGGACAGCAGTCGCACCCGGACATCGGCCGACGCGTGTCGCCGCACGAGGGGTCGTACGTCCACCGCCGGTCCCCACAACGAGACGACGATGTCGACCTGGGCATGCGACTGGGTGCGGATGGAGTCGAGACAAGCGTCGAGGAAACGCGCGTCGGCATCGCTGGCGGTCACCACGATGCTCACCAGTCGCGGAGCCGAGGCTCCTCGCGGTTCACGATTGCGCAACCGGCGCAGTCCACGACGCAACGGTTGAGGCAGTGCCTGGTCGACCCTGGCCAGCCTTGCTTCGAGCCGACCCACCAACCCAACAACCCTGCTTTCAGCGACTGGCACAGGCGGGCAGTCTACCGGTCGGCTGTGCCCGGTAGAGGACCTCTCGCAGCGTTAGAGCAAGCCCTCGGAGGTAAGGAAGTCGCGAGCCACGTCGGCCGGTTGCGCCCTGTCGACCGAAACCAAGCCATTGAGTTCGGTGAGCTTCTCTGTGTTGAGTGCGGCCATCAGCGCGTTGAGCAGATCGCCCACCTCGGGATTGGCGTCCAAGAACTCTTGGCTCACGGCCGGCACGAGGTTCTGCGCCGGCTGGATGGCCTGGTCGTCTGCCAACAGCAACAGCCCCTGGGCGGCGAGTGTGCCGTCCGTGGTGCTGGTCAGACCCAACTGTGCTTCATCCTTCAAGACCGCCTGATAGGTCTGCTCGCTTGCGAAACCCAGCGGGAGAATCTCGGTGATGTCGATGCCATAGGTCTGGCTCAAACCGCCCTCACAATCCGGGCGACCTTCGCAGTCGGGCGCCGCCGCCAAGACCACGGACTTGCCCGCGAGGTCGGACAAGGTGGCGACCCCCTCCGCGTCGGCGTACGCCTGCGAAACGAAGAAGGCATTCGTGTCGGTGGCCGCAGAAGGCTCCAGCATCACGATGCCGGCATCGTCGAGCAGCGACTGCGCGTTCGCGAGCGACTCCGCCGCGTCACTGGTGGTCAACGATGGAGCATCGGCTCCGTTGACAGTGGTGTTCAAGAAGTTGACGATGCCGCCGACGTACTCGGGCACCACATCGACGTCACCGGGGAAAGTCTGCATATAGACGTCGCGCGTGTCGACGAGTTTGACCTCCGGCTCGTAGCCCGCGTCGGCCAGGAGTTGTTCGTACATGCTGGCGACCAGGACAGCCTCCGGGAAGGCCTGGCCGGAAATGCGCACTGCCCCCTTGTCGGTGGGCGTTTCACCGGTGTCGGCGACCTCGTCGCTCGCGCAGGCCGTCGCTAGGAGCAGCGTCGCCACCGCCAGCGCGCCACTGATCATCGGTCGTGTCCGCATGTCTACCTCCCGTGGTGACACCCGGGTGTCACGCGTTCGAGTCGTCTGGAAGAACCTTCCCCCACCCAACACTGCCGGGGTCTGTTCCGAGCGGGAGGAACCAGAGAGTGAGATTACGGTTTGGCTACGGCTGGTGCCACGGTCTGGGGCGTGCGTGACGTCGCGCGCGCCAACGCATACGCCGATCCGATCTCGAGTACCAGCGCCACGGCGGCGACCACCACGGCGCCGGCCACGCCCTTGGGGTAGTTCGAACGGTAGAACCCGTCCGTGATCACGCGTCCCAGGCCGGGCCCCGCGACCATGGCCGCAATCGTTGCGGTAGCCCACACCTGTACGAGCGCCAGTCGGACGCCGGTTCCGACCAACGGCAGCGCGAGCGGAAGTTCCAGGCGCCAGAACCGCTGCCAGGGCGTCATGCCCATGCCCGCTGCCGCCTCCTGCAACTCTCCCGGAACCTCACGGATGGCGACGTACGCATTGGTGATGATCGGGGGCAGGGCGAACAAGGTCAGGGCGATCAGGGTCGAAAGGCCCGCGCGACCGTAGGGACCCAGCGTCGCCGTCCCGGGCCAATCCGCGGTGACAAACAGCCCGAGCAGGGCGAAGGTCGGCACCGCGCGCCCGACGTTGCTGATGTTGATGGCCAAGAAGCCACCCCGGCCTACATGCCCGAGCCACAGTGCCAGCGGAAGCCCGATCACCAGGGCTGCCAGGAGCGCGGTCACCGTGATCAGAAGTTGTTGCCCCAGCAACCGCAGCATGCCGTCGTCGCCGGACCAATGCGCAGCATCGGCCAGATAGCGCCAGGTCTCGAGAGCGATCTGCATCACGCCACCCGCGCCCACGGGGTGAGCAGTCGCTGGAGGATCACCAGCAGAAGGTCCAAGACCACGGCCAACACCACGCAGAGCACAGCTGCGGTGAACAACTCCGCTCGAAAGTTGTTGTCGACGCCGTCCTTGATGAGATTGCCGAGCCCGCCGTACGACACGAGCGTGCCCACTGTCGTCAACGCCACGGTGGACACCATGGCGACCCGCAGCCCCGCAAAGATCACGGGGAGCGCCAGCGGCAGTTCGACGCTGGCCAGCAGGCGTCCGGATCCGAACCCCATCCCCCGCGCGGACTCCCGCACGTCCTCGGGAACCGAACGTAGCCCGGTCAACAGCGCGTTCACCAAGATCGTGAGGGCGTAGCCGGCCAGGCCGATGATCACGGTCCACGGGGTCAGTCCCGTGAACGGCACGAGGAGCGGAAACAGGGCAAGTGAGGGAATCGTGTACAGCCAGGTGGAAACGCCCAGCATGGCGGTCTCGGCGCGCGGTCGCCCGCGCGCCAGTAGGGCGGCGGGTAGGGCCAGCAACAGTCCCAGCCCCACGGAGGCGAGGGTGATCCACACGTGCTCGATCGTGGCTTCCACGACTTCGGGAGCCCGATCACGGAGGTAGTCGGCGCACACCCAGTCGTTGACCAATCGGCTATAGCAACTGGGCCCGGCCATTGAATCCGACGTGGGTAGGCTCACGGTCATGGACGCTACCGGTCCGCCGACGGGCGCGACGGAATCCGAGGCCTCCTCACCGCCGATGATCCGCCTGACCGGTGTCGGCAAGACCTACGCAGACGGCACCGTCGCGGTCGACAACGTCACCCTCGACGTTCCGAGGGGCTCTGTCACGTGTCTTGTCGGGCCGTCCGGTTGTGGCAAGTCCACCACGTTGAAGGTGATCAATCGGCTCATCGAACCGACGAGTGGATCGATCGAGATCGACGGGCACGACGTCATGACCCAAGATCCTGTGCACTTGCGCCGGCGCATCGGCTACGTCATCCAACAGGTCGGCTTGTTTCCGCACCAGACGATAGCCACGAACGTGGCGACCGTCCCGGCGCTCCTGGGGACGCCGAAGTCCACGGCGAGGCTGCGTGCCCTGGAACTGTTGGAGCTCGTCGGACTCGACCCAGTGATCTACGCCGATCGTTACCCGCACCAACTCTCGGGCGGCCAGCGTCAGCGGGTCGGCGTGGCGCGCGCCCTTGCAGCCGACCCCCCGGTGCTGCTGATGGATGAACCGTTCGGAGCCGTGGATCCGGTCATCAGGGAACGTCTGCAAGACGAGTTCCTCCGACTGCAGCGCGAACTCCACAAGACGGTCGTCTTGGTCACCCACGACATCGACGAGGCGATTCGGATGGGAGACCAGGTGGCCGTGTTCGCCACCGGAGGCAGGCTGGCTCAGTGCTGCGCACCCGCCGAACTGTTGGCCCGGCCGGCCGATGACTTCGTGGCCGACTTCGTCGGCTCGACGAAGGGCCTGCGTCGGCTGGCCGTGACCCGCATCGATCCCGCGTATCTCGAGCCTCCGGACTCGCCCGACCCAGACTTCGACGGCGCGGATGCCCTGAGTGGGGATCAGATCCTCGTCGATGTGTCCTGCACCCTCGAGGAGGGACTAGCCGCGCTGCTGCGCGACGACCGCGATCGGGTCGCGGTCACGAACGGGACGCGGGTGCTGGGATTCCTCACGGCCAACGGCGTGCATCGAACCCTGCGGGCAGCCGTGCACTAGCCCGCTCAGGCCGTCTTGCCGATCGGTCCGGAGTGCTGCCAGGCGGAAACCTCGGCCAGGGCTGCATCCAGTTCGGCCAATGCCGAGTCCAGGTCGGTTCGAGCCAGGACCAGGTCGGTCTGGGTCGTCACGAGTTCGCCCTCGGTGAGGATCAGCTCGGCGCGCAATCCGGTGAGCTCCTGTTGGAGCTCGGTCAACCGCTCCATGCTCGCGGCGGCGCGACCCTCTGCCTCGTCGAGCGCTGCTGCGGTCAGTTGCGCGCTGTGCTCTGCGACGTCGGCGCGCTCGGCCTCCGCGCGCACCTTGCGGATCGCCTCAGCCGCGCGGCGCTGGGCACTGCTGAGGGCCACCTCAAGCTCCTCCACGGCGATCTCTCGACGTTGGATGCGATCCATCATGGCCGCCTGGAAGGCGTCATTCTCTTCGGCGCGAGCCTCGCCGAGACTGAGGTAGTCCTGGGCCAGTTCGGCTCGACCCCGTCCGGCTTCGACGCGCCCGATGATCACCTCGGAATAGGTGAGTCGGGTCGCACCAGCACCGAGGACCACTGCAAGGACCGCTGCGGCGGCCAACTGACCGACCGAGCCAAGGGCGATGGCGGCGCCAACGATGAGCGCCGCTGCCACAATCAGCAAGAAGGAGAGCGTCAAGCGCAGGCTGCGCTGACGTCGACGTGCATGCGGGGAAGGCATGGACCTCAGACTAGGTCGACTCGTCCCCGGATCGCACGCGACACGCGCGCTGGAGCATGAGCGCGCTGAGCGTCATCACCGTGCCGCCGAGGCCAGTCACAGCGGCGCGGATGGCATGAGTCAGGGCGTAGTCACCGCTGATGAACAACCAACTCATCGCGAACCCGAAGTAGCCACCGGCAAGCAGGGCGCCTACCAGGGCACAGGCTCGCGCGAGCACCAACCGGTTGACCGACCGTTGAAAGTCCAGGCGTGCATGGCCACTTCGACGCCCAGGGGACCACCACCTAGATCGCGAGCCTCCGGGCTGAAGCTGCCCCCAGGTCACCCAGGCAAGCACGCCGAGAAAGCCCGCGGCGACGTACGGAGCCAGCACTTGGCTCCACGACACGGCAGGTGCGTAACCCCAGGTCGCGTCGGCAACCCGGTGCAGCGACCAACCACCCACCAGACCCATCACGACACATGCGGTCAAGGCCGCAGGGGAAACGGGCTGGATGATCGGGCGCCGTGGCGGTCCCGACTCGCCCGGCCCTGCGTCAGCGTTGGGCTCGGTCTCGGTCACCTGGTCTGTAGCACCAGGTCGTCGCGGCGAGAGACCCCGTCGGTGCCGACGGTCTCGAGGAGCTCGGAGATCGGTCCGGCGTCCGGGATCACAGCATCGGGCTCGACGTCGTGCCATGGCGCAAGCACGAAGGCACGACCTGCGGCTCTGGGGTGCGGCAGTTGCAGAGTAGGACCGTCACACCGCTTCTCACCGACCACGATCAGGTCGACGTCCAAGGTGCGAGGGGCGTTCAGGGTGTCACTGCGCTGCCGGCCATAGGCCTCCTCGATGGCCAACGCGCGCTCAAGGAGCATGGCGGCCGAAAGGGTGGTGTCGACCAGGACGACGGCGTTGAGGTAGCGGCCGGATCCTTCCGGAGACTCCACCGGTTCGGTCTCGTAGACCGGTGAGACGTCGGTCAGCCAGACGTCCGGTGTGTCCTCAAGGCTGTCGATGGCCCCTTGCAGACTCACCATCCGTTCACCAAGGTTCGCACCGATCGACAACACGGCCCGTCGGATCGGATGCATGTCTCCGGTCAGGGTGTCGGTGTCGACGATGTGAGGATTCGGCGTCTCCGTCATCGTGTCCTGCCCTCCTCTCGAACTGGTCTCCCGTGCTGGGACATCAGTTGGCGCGTCGAACGGTGAGTGCGACGTCGGTGAACGATGCCTCGATCGGCGCATCGGGCTTGTGCACAGTGACCTCCACCCATTCAACACGGTCCACGGCCAGACAGGTATCCATGATCCGATGGGCCAGTGTCTCGATGAGGTCGACCGGGTCGCGTTCGACGCAGTTCTTCACCGCCGCTGTGAGGGCTCCATAGTCGACGGTCAACTGAAGGTCGTCGCTCGCCGCGGCCGGTCCGGTGTCCAATCCGAGCACGAGATCGATGACGAATCGTTGACCCACCCGCCGCTCGAAGTCGAACACGCCGTGGTGCGCGAAGCACTCGATGCCTCGGACCGCCAACTGATCGCTCATGGACCCTCCACCTTGCTCCAAACGGCCAGCGCGTCGCGCGCCGACCTGACCTCGTGGACCCGAACGCCCCAGACACCGCGCTGCGCTAGCAGAGCAGTCAGCGCCGTTGTGGCGGACTCACGGCCATCAACCGGTCGCTGGCTCCCATCGGGGGCGGCCAGGAGAGCGCCCAAGAACGCCTTGCGACTGGCGCCCACCAGGAGCGGGTAGCCCAGGGCAGCCAACTGCGAGATTCCGCGGATCAGTGCCCAATTGTGCTCGGCTGTCTTTGCGAACCCGAGTCCGGGGTCCAGGACCAAACGCTCGGAGCCGATCCCGGCCGCAAGGGCCGCCTGCGCCCGGGCGGCGAGTTCGGACCGTACGGCGGCGACGACCCCTCCTGGGTCGTCGTAGATCGCGAGATCCTGCATTATCCGGCTCTGCGCCCGCCAGTGCATCGCGATGTACGCCGCCCGGGACGCGGCCACGACCTCCAGCATCCTGGGGTCGGCCAACCCGCCCGAGACGTCATTGACGATCGTGGCTCCAGCCTCGATCGCCGCCGAGGCGACGTCGGCGCGCATGGTGTCCACGGACACCACCACGCCCTGCTCGGCCAGGGCTCCGATCACGGGCAGCACCCGTTCGAGCTCCACAGACGCAGCAGCGCGCTCGGCGCCAGGCCTCGTGGACTCCCCGCCGACGTCGACGATGTCGGCGCCCTGGGCGACCATCGCCAGCCCGTGCCGCACAGCGGCCTCGGTGTTCAGCCATCGGCCGCCGTCGGAGAAGGAGTCGGGGGTCACGTTCAAGATCCCCAGCACACGAGGGCGTCCGAGCGGGGCGAGCAACTCCTGCACCGGCGGGCCCATCAGCGGCTGTTGATCAGCGCCATCGCCTCACTGCGCGTCGTCGCGTTGCGCAACATCACGCCACGGACCGCAGAGGTGATCGTGCGGGCTCCGGCCTTGCGCACACCGCGCATGGTCATGCACAGGTGCTCGGCCTCGATAACGACGATCACGCCGCGGGCCTCCAGCAGTTCGACCATGGCGTCGGCGATCTGGGTGGTCAGCCGCTCCTGCACCTGTGGCCGCTTGGCAAACACGTCAACCAACCGAGCGAGCTTGGACAGACCGGTGATCTTGCCGGACTCGGCCGGGATGTACCCCACGTGGGCTACACCTGTGAAGGGCACCAGATGGTGCTCGCACATCGACCACAGCTCGATGTCGCGGACCAGCACCATCTCGTCGTGCCCGATGTCGAACGTCGTGGTCAAGACGTCTTGGGGCGTCATCCGCAGACCAGCGGTCAGCTCTTCGTAGGCCCGCGCCACGCGTGCCGGGGTGTCCCGGAGCCCTTCGCGCTCGGGGTTCTCCCCGATGGCATACAACAACTCGCGTACGGCGGCCTCGGCCCGCGCTTGATCGAAGGCTGGGACGTCGCTCAACGAAAGCTCCTCGCCTGAGATCTCAGCTGGATCCGGGGACTGACTCCGCAGCGGCACCCTGGGGGGCGTGCGCGGGAACCTCGGCCTCCGGCGCTGCGGCCTCCGGAGGTACGGCGGACTCGCCCTCGGGCGGCTGGGCCCCCGCGATGGCCCGGTCGCGAATCTCCTGGGGCACCTCGATCGGCGGAATGGTGGAGGGGTGGCGCGAGGGCGATCCCGTCCATGCCGGACGTGCGGCGCGCCTGCGCAACGGCTCGAAGACCCGCGCTACCGCAGCCTTGTCGAGCGTCTCCTTGTCCATCAGCTCCAAGACCAGCGCGTCGAGCACGTCGCGGTTCTCTTCCAGCACGTCGAAGGCCTCTTGATGAGCATTGGCCAGGAGCTTCTTCGTCTCCTCGTCGATGATCGCCGCGACGTCTTCTGAGTAGTTGCGGGTGTGGCCCAGGTCGCGCCCCAAGAACGGCTCGCTGTTGGAGTCGCCCAACTTGATGGCGCCGAGCCGCTCGGTCATGCCGTACTGGGTCACCATCGCTCGAGCCAGCGCCGTCGCCTTCTCGATGTCGTTGCCGGCTCCGGTCGTCGGGTCGTGGAAGACCATCTCCTCTGCGGCCCGACCGCCGAGCATGTAGGCCAGCTTGTCGAGCATCTCCGACCGGGTCTGCGAGTACTTGTCCGAGTCGGGCAGCACCATGGTGTAGCCCAGGGCTCGACCGCGCGGCAGGATCGTCACCTTGTGCACCGGATCGGTGCCCGGAAGCGCGGCCGCGACCAGCGCGTGCCCGCCCTCGTGGTACGCCGTGATCAGTTTCTCGTGTTCGCTCATCAGCCGCGTCCGACGCTGCGGCCCCGCGATGACGCGATCGATCGCCTCGTCCAGCGCCTCGTTGGTGATCAGCTTGGAACTGCCGCGCGCCGTCAACAGCGCGGCTTCGTTGAGCACGTTGGCCAGATCGGCACCGGTGAAGCCAGGAGTGCGTCGGGCCACGTTGAGGAGGTCGATCTCGGGCGACATCGGCTTGCCGCGCGAGTGCACCTGAAGGATCTTGTGGCGGCCTTCGGTGTCGGGGGCGTCGACCTGGATCTGACGGTCGAACCGTCCCGGACGCAGCAACGCCGGGTCGAGTACGTCGGGACGGTTGGTCGCGGCGATCAGGATGACCCCGCCGCGCACATCGAAGCCGTCCATCTCGACGAGGAGCTGGTTGAGGGTCTGCTCGCGCTCGTCGTGTCCGCCGCCCATGCCGGCACCGCGGTGCCGCCCGACAGCGTCGATCTCGTCGATGAAGACGATGGCCGGCGCGTTCTCCTTGGCTTGCTCGAACAGGTCACGAACCCGGCTGGCTCCGACGCCGACGAACATCTCGACGAAGTCCGAGCCGGAGATCGAGTAGAACGGGACGCCGGCCTCGCCGGCGACGGCGCGGGCCAGCAGAGTCTTGCCGGTTCCGGGCGGACCGTAGAGCAGCACACCCTTGGGGATCTTGGCGCCCACGGCCTGGAACTTCGACGGCTCTTGGAGGAACTCCTTGATCTCACCGAGTTCTTCGATCGCCTCTTCACAGCCGGCCACATCGGCAAATGAGTTCTTGGGCATGTCCTTGGTGATCAGCTTGGCCTTCGACTTGCCGAACTGCATGATCCCGCGGCCCCCACCACCTTGGGCCTGGTTCATCAGGAACAGGAACAACAAGATGATCAGAAGGAACGGGAACAACGTCGCGATGATCGAGACGAAGAGACTCGGTTGCGGATACTCAGAGTTCTGGGCCTGGATGGCTCCGGCGTCGACCTGCTTGTTGACCTCAGCGATCAACTCTTCCTGCTGGCCGGCCACCCACGTCGAGGTCACCTTCGTGTCGTCGTCGAGAACCGCGCGGATCTCCTGGTCGCCGTCGATGAACGTGATGCTCTTGACGTTGCCCGACATGATCTCTTGGCGCATCTCGGAGGTCGGCACCTCGTCGTAGCCACCGTTGGGCGCGAGGTACTGCATGGCCAGCAATACGCCGACCACGGCCAACACGATCCACACCCAGGGACCCTTGAATATCCGCTTCACAGACTTCTTTCGCCGCGCTGTGAGCCGGCGCGAGACACCAGCCCTATCGATGCTTGACGTTACACGTGCTGGCCAACGCTCAGCACGGGCGACTCAGGAGTAGACGCGCGGAGCGAGAGTTCCGATCGCTCGCAGATTGCGGTACCGCTCCTTGTAGTCCAAGCCGTAGCCGACCACGAACTCGTTGGGGATCTCCCAGCCGACGTACTTCACGGGCACGGTCATCTGCGCGGCATCGGGTTTGCGCAGGAGCGTCGCAATCTCGACGCTCGCGGGCTTGCGACTGGACAGGTTCGAGATCAACCAGCCCAAAGTGAGCCCCGTGTCGATGATCTCGTCGACCACCAGCACGTGCCGTCCTGAGATGTCGGTGTCGAGATCTTTCAAGATGCGCACCACTCCGCTGGACTTGGTGCCCGAGCCGTACGACGACACCGCCATCCAGTCCATCTCCACGTGTCGGTCCAGAGCTCGCGAGAGATCGGCCATCACCATCACGGCACCGCGCAACACGCCAACCATGAGCAGATCCTTGCCGGCGTAGTCGGCGTCGATCCGAGCCGCCATTTCGCCAACCTTGGCGAGGATCTGATCCTCGGTGAACAACACCCTGACGAGGTCGTTCTCCACCTGCGGCGAATCCATGGGCCCACCCTATGCGGAGGGCTCGCCCGCCGGCTTATCGGCGCGACTCAAGGGCCGAAATGAGTCGACGCACCCGAGTGACTGCGGCACGTCGCAATCGCGATGTCGGAGAAGCGGCGGCCGCTTCGGCGGTGGACCGCAGTTCTTCAAGCATCGCTCGACGGCCCTGTCGTACGCCGTACTCCACCCCCACGCGATAGAGCCGATAGGCCAAATCACCTGCTTCCTCGACGCCCACGCGACTCGGCGCGACAGGGTCGGAGGCATAACTCAGCGGATCGACGAACAGGTCGTCGAGGTCGCCAACCACATTGACCCCTGAGCCTCGGGCTTGCTCCACCCACGGGCGCAGCTTCTCGTTCGCCGCTTCGGCCGCCCACCGAGGGGTGGCGATCGGGGTGCCGGCCGGGTTCTCGATGGACGCTGCTGGTCTGCGATGGATCACCGCCTCGCGAGCGTTCTTGAGATATTCGGTCCTCGATCCCCCACCCTCCTTGAAGGCGGTGTTGAACGCACGCAACATCTCCATCTCATCGTGGGGGAACGACGGGTTGGCGACCAGGGGATCCGGGGTCAGGGTTCCGGCAGGCACCCCGACCAGCGCCTCGAACGCCGCGAACAGCATGCCCCGGTCGGTCGGGCTGAGGACCACCAGCGTGATGTTCTTCGCGCCCACTAAGGGGATCCACAGATCCAACTGGTGGCCCAGGTTGTGACGTCGCCAGAAGGGGGACGTGGTCGGATTGCCAGCACTCGGGTCCAGGGTTCGGGCCAACCAGCCGTCGTAGGAGAGGCTCATCTCGTCCTGAATCGACTGTTGCCAGTTGGAGGCCAGGATCGAGGCCAGCGGGCGGAGCGTGATCACGATATGGATGGGTCCGGCCATCGCATCGAGGAACGGCCCGATCTTGGCCTCGGAGATGCCCGCCAAGGTTTCGCTGCTAAGCACCACGCGATCGGCCCGCGAGGCCTGGATGCTGGCGGCGAGCCTGGCCCAGCGCTGTGCCGCATCTGCGGGATAGCCCTCCGGCACCGTGTCATAGGCAGCGGCCATCATCGCGACTCGGGAGTGCCGGAGCTTCCCGGCATACTCGACGCCGTACTCCGCCAACGCAGCACGGGAGTGATGGAAGGCGCCCTGCAGGGCGCTCGTGCCGGTCTTCGGTGGCCCGATGTGGACCAACCGGGTGCCCACCTCAATGGGCACGATGTCAGCTATCGAGTTAGCCACGTGGTGGTCCTACGCGGGTCGCGACTGCGTCGGGCAGGAGCCCGATCACCTTCGTGGCTGCGCGACGCAGCGGGTGACGGCGTGTGGGTGGCTGGGCTGCGAGGGAGGCTTCGGTGCGGCGCTTGGCTGCTCGCAGGGCCTGCTTCGCGCCGTACTTCGTCCCGGCGACATACATCAAATAGGCGAGCTCGCCGGCAGCTGCGGTGGCGATCTCCGTGGGGGCCTTCGGCGCCTCCTCGAAGTCTGCTGGATCAACCAACAGATGCTCCGGATCGCCGATGACCTGAGCGTCCGAAGCACGTAGGGCCGCGATCCACGGACTGGCGGCGTCGTTGGCCGCTTCCGCGACCCACCTCGGGGTGGCGATTTTCACCGACGGTGATTGCACCGGCTCCACCTTCAGCCCCTCCAGAGCCTTGCCTCGCAAAGCGTGCAGGAACTCCGTGCGATCGCGTCCATCGGCCACGAAGGCCCGATTGAACGCCGCCAGCGCTGCGATCTGACGATGGTCCAGCGAAGGATTCGTGAGGGATGAATCCGGCGTCAGGGATCCCGTCGGCAGCGCAAGGAGTGCTTCGAAGGAGTGCAAGAGCATGCTCCGATCCTTCGGGTCGAGGACCACGAAGGTGATGTTCTCTTCGCCGATGATCGGGCCCCATCGGTCGATCTGACCCGCCAGATCGAAACGTTGCCAGAATCCGGGTTTTCCTCTGCTTCCTCGGTCGGTGCCGAAGAGTTCGTGCAACCAATCGGTGTAGGCCTGGGTTTGCCCTTCCTGGACCTGCTGCTGCCATCGCGAGGCCACGATATTGGCCAGCGGACGCGTCGTCAGCACGATCTGTACCGAGCCCCCTAGGTCGGCAACGAGCTGCTCGGCCCGGCTCGACGACATTCCGGCCAGAATCTCGCTGCTCAAGATGACCCTGTCCGCCCGAGAGGTGCGGATACTGCGCGCGAGTCTGGCCCACTGCTTGGGCGCGTCCGTACGGAAGCCTGCCGGCATCCGTTCGTAGGTGATCGCCGTCGTCGCGGTCCGTGAGTGCCGCCGCTTGCCGGCATACTCGACCCCATGCTTCGCGAGGGTCTCGCGGCAACTGTGGAGGGAGCCCTGCAGCGCCGTCGTTCCCGTCTTGGCGGGCCCGATATGGACCAAGCGAGTGCCCACGGGAACCGGGCTGATCTCGCTTACGGCGGTGACGTGACGCATAAGGCATTCTTGCAGGCACCATCTTGGCGGCGCGGTGTGGTGGCCTTCCTAGTCCCGCCCGTCCCGGATGAATCGCAGGGTCCTGCCGCGTCGAATCGCGGTCAGATGGCCGGGCAACTGGATGGACTTGGGGAGCTGGGTGCTGTTGGCCACCTGTTGTTCGAGAGCGGCGACATGTACGGCGAAAAGCTCCCCGGGCGGGGAGCCGGCCGCCACGGCCGCCATCCGCAGCATGCGCGAGCGGACTGCCTTCGGGTAGCCAAGCAACGCGTCGACGTCGAATCCCGTGGCCGGGTCGTAGTCAGCCATGGCCCGTTCGGCAAGCTCATCGAGGGCAAGCACGTCATCACGAACCAAGTCACCGGTCCGTGCCAGCGCGGCCGCCACGCCTGGCCCTAGCTCCTGTTCGAGGACCGGCAGCGCCCGATGCCGCACTCGGGCCCGGAGGAAGCGGGGATCGTCGTTGTGGGGATCCCGCCACCAGGTGATCCCCGCGGCGGAGCAGGCTGCCTCGGTCTGGGCGCGGCTGATCGTCAGCAACGGCCGCCGGAAAACCCCGAAGGCTGTCGGCATGCCCATGATCGAGCGACCGCCCGAGCCGCGGGTCAGCCCCATCAGCACCGTCTCTGCTTGATCGTCGCGAGTGTGGCCGAGCAACACGATCGCCGGATCGAATCGATCGGCGAGCTCGCGGAGTACGGCGTATCTCGCCGTGCGTGCCGCCGCCTCCGGGCCGTCGCCGCTGACCTGGACCCGGACCCGGATCGACGCCGTCTCGCTCACCCCCAGCTGCGCCATCTGTTTCACGACGCTGAGGGCCTGGTCGGCGGAGTCGTCTTGCAGACCGTGGTCCACGGTGACTCCGACAACGTTTCGACCACGGGCCTCGAACACCGTGGCCGCCAGCAGCGCCAGCGAGTCCGCTCCGCCGCTGCACGCCACCACCAGGGAGCGCTCGACCGGCTCGTCGCTGATCGACGCCCGGACCGCGTTGCGCACCGCGGAGATCGCAGGATGGAGCGTCATCGGCCCGACTCAGCCGTGGACGCGAGTGATCCAGGCCGTCGGATCATGGATCTCGGTCTTGGACGGCAGGTGCGTGGGATCGGCCCAGACCGCGTTGAAATCGGCCATGCCGACCTTGTCCACGACCGTCCTGACGAAGGCTGCCCCATCGCGATACTGCGCCATCTTCGCCTCGAGGCCCAAGATCCTCCGCAGCCACCGATCGAGCGAGCCGGCTCCCTTGCGGCGCTCGTTGAACCGAGCCCGGATCGCGCCGACCGACCCGATCACGGACGGCCCGACTCCGTCCATGACGACGTCCGCATGGCCCTCCAGCAGCGACATCACACCCGTGAGGCGGTCGAGGATGGCCGCCTGCTCCGGGGTGCTCACGATGTCGACCAGACTCCCCCTGCGCTCGCCCGGGCCTTCCCCACGCACGGCCTCCGCCACCCGTTTGAGACCGTCCTCGAGCAACGAGGACGACTCGACCGAGTCGAGCAACGCCGACATCTCCTGGAACACGTGCTCCCGCATCCACGGGACAGCCGTGAACTGCACCCGATGGGTCTCCTCGTGGAGGCACACCCAGAGCCGGAAGTCCGATGGGTCGACTCCGAGCTCGCGTTCTACGTGCACGATGTTGGGCGCCACCAGCAGCAGCCGACCGTGTGGCGGGGCGAAAGGGTCGAACTGGCC
>JAKFXV010000048.1 GCA_021731205.1 Nocardioides sp.
GAACAATCCTCAGTGCAGCTGCCGCAACCGCAGTCCGGCGCACTCCAAGAGATCCTCGACCCGCTCACGTTCGCCGTCGAGCTCAGGCCCCGGCGGCAACACGGCGAGCAGGTGGGGCAGGCCCAATGCTCCGCAGCCTTCGCCGAGGACGTCGTCGTAGGCCCGTTGCAGCGCGACCTGTTTGGCACGAGATAGGCCCCGCTGCGACTGATGGAACCGCCACCACAGGCGGCGACCGTCGTGGGCGATCTGCTCGATGGGCCGGTGCTCGGCCGAGGGGCGAGTCCTGGCCGGGACGAGCTTGCGAATGGATCGCGCGAGAGTCCGCAACGGGTTCCAGTCGAAGAGCGCATGAAGCACCATCGCGACGATCGTGATCGCGATCAGCACGTCAAAGCCCCTCTGCAGCAGCGGCTGCCACATCCTTCGGACGATAGGCCGGGCCTTCCTTCGGGGCAACCCCCGGGCCGCGGAGTGGGTACGGCATTCGATTTGGTGTGACGCCCATCCTCTGACAAGATGTTCCGGTTGCTCCGGCGGGTCGCCGGGGTGCGCCACATCTTGACTACTGAATCGCGTTTCCCTGTTGGTTCGGTGCTTGGCGTGTGGCCGCACCACCCCAAAAGCACCTCCGGGAGACCCGATTAGCCCGACAAACCCGTCGGGTGTCACCTACAACGAATGCTCGCCCACCGGTGAGTTGTGCGTGGTGAGCCTTGCTTGCAAGGCGCGACACGCCCGACCTCGGGGGTCGAGGATTCGCGGGTGGCGAGCCACGGGCGTACGACCTCAACCGGGGTCGCACGGCGAGACCGCAGCATTGACGAGAAGGACGAGAGAGACCTATGGCGGGACAGAAGATCCGCATCAGGCTCAAGGCCTATGACCACGAGGTGATCGACACCTCGGCGCGCAAGATCGTGGACACGGTGACCCGCACGGGTGCCAAGGTGGCCGGACCTGTCCCGCTGCCGACCGAGAAGAACGTCTACTGCGTCATCCCGCTCGCCCCACAAGTACAAGGACTCGCGCGAGCACTTCGAGATGCGCACGCACAAGCGCCTCATCGACATCCTCGATCCCACGCCGAAGACCGTCGACTCGCTGATGCGCCTCGACCTGCCCGCCGGCGTCGACATCGAGATCAAGCTCTAAGGGACGACCAGATCATGACTATCGAACGCAACGTGAAGGGTCTGCTGGGCACCAAGCTCGGCATGACTCAGGTCTGGGACGACAACAACCGAGTCGTCCCGTTGACCGTGGTCGCGGCCTCCACCAACGTGATCACCCAGGTCCGCCACCCGGAGACCGACGGCTACAACGCCATCCAGGTCGGGTACGGCGAGATCGAGGGGCGCAAGGTGACCAAGCCCCTCGCCGGGCACTTCGCCAAGGCGGGAGTGACCCCGCGCCGTCACGTAATCGAGATCCGGACGGCCGATGCGTCGTCCTACACCGTGGGCCAGGAGCTCAGCCCCGAGCTGTTTGCCGCTGGTGAGCAGATCGACGTCACCGGGACCAGCAAGGGCAAGGGCTTCGCGGGTGTCATGAAGCGACACGGTTTCCACGGTGTCTCGGCCTCGCACGGCGCGCACAAGAACCACCGCAAGCCCGGCTCCATCGGTGCATGCGCCACGCCCGGACGCGTCTTCAAGGGGGTCCGGATGGCGGGCCGCATGGGTGGCGACACGGTCACCACCCAGAACGTCACCGTGCATGCCGTCGACGCGGAGAAGGGCCTGATCCTGCTCAAGGGTGCCGTCCCCGGCCCCAAGGGCGGTGTCGTCGTGCTCCGCTCGGCCGTGAAGAAGAGCACTGCCGCACAGAACGGGGGCGCCGCATGAGCGTCAAGACAGTCAAGGTCGACTTGCCGGCCGCGATCTTCGACGCGAAGGTCAACATCCCGCTGATGCACCAGGTCGTCGTGGCCCAACAGGCCGCGGCGCGCCAGGGCACCCACTCCACCAAGCGTCGCGGCGAGGTCCGCGGTGGCGGCCGCAAGCCCTACAAGCAGAAGGGCACCGGTCGGGCCCGCCAGGGTTCGACCCGGGCGCCGCAGTTCGCCGGGGGTGGCGTCGTCCACGGCCCGAAGCCGCGTGACTACGACCAACGCACGCCCAAGAAGATGAAGGCCGCCGCGCTGCGTGGCGCCCTGTCCGATCGGGCTCGCGGTGGCCGGATCCACGTTGTCGAAGGCTTGATCGACGGCACCACGCCCTCGACCAAGACGGCGCTGGCCGCCCTGACGAGCCTCACCGACCGCAGCAAGTTCCTCGTCGTGCTCGAGCGCACCGACGCCGTCACCTGGTTGTCGCTGCGCAACGCGCCCGAGGTGCACATCGTCGCGGTGGACCAGCTCAACACCTACGACGTCTTGTACGCCGACGACGTGGTCTTCACCAAGGGCGCCTACGAAGCCTTCGTCGGGTCCGCGCCCGCATCGAGCGACAAGAGTGCCGTGTCCGAGCCCAAGGCCGAGAAGCCCAAGGCCGAGAAGCCCAAGGCCGAGAAGCCCAAGGCCGAGAAGCCTGCCAAGGCGGAGGTAGCCACCCTCGCCGCGGTCTCCGCCGACGAGGCTCCCGCAGCGCCGGTGCTTCCCAAGGGGGCTAAGGCTCCGCTCAAGAGCGGCAAGGCGCCCAAGGGGTACGACGTCAAGGGCAACGCCGACTCCGGCCTGTTCCACGAGCCCGACGGCCAGTGGTACGACGCCACCGAGGCGGAGTTCTGGTTCAAGAGCGCCGAGGACGCCGAAGCCGCTGGCTTCACGCGTGCCGGGGCCAAGCAGCCGGCGGCCAAGAAGGCCGCACCCAAGAAGGCCGCACCCAAGAAGGCTGCACCCAAGAAGTCCGATGAGGAGGCCGACAAGTGAGCACCCTGCACAAGGACCACCGCGACGTCCTGATCGCACCCGTGGTGTCGGAGAAGAGCTACGGCCTGCTCGACGCCAACAAGTACACCTTCATCGTGCGTCCGGACGCCAACAAGACCGAGATCAAGATCGCGGTCGAGAAGGTGTTCAACGTCAAGGTCACCTCCGTCAACACCCTCAACCGGGCCGGCAAGACCCGCCGCACCCGCAACGGCATCGGCAAACGCAAGGACACCAAGCGCGCGATCGTCAGCCTCGCCGAGGGCGACCGCATCGACATCTTCGGGGGACCGGCCGCATGACGCCCGCCGTTTCCGTGACTGCGCAATTGCACCACTCACCAAGGACGAGGACACGCTGATCATGGCAATCCGCAAGTACAAGCCGACAACCCCGGGCCGTCGCGGCTCCTCGGTTGCCGACTTCGCCGAGATCACCCGGACCACCCCGGAGAAGTCGCTGACGCGTCCGCTGCCCAAGAAGGGCGGCCGCAACAACCAGGGCCGGATTACGACCCGCCACCAAGGCGGCGGTCACAAGCGCGCCTACCGGATCATCGATTTCCGTCGCTACGACAAGGACGGCGTGCCCGCCAAGGTCGCCCATATCGAGTACGACCCCAACCGCACGGCCCGGATCGCTCTGCTGCACTTCGCCGACGGCGAGAAGCGCTACATCGTGGCGCCCAAGGAGCTCGTCCAGGGCACCCCGATCGAGTCGGGGCCCAACGCCGACATCAAGCCTGGCAACAACCTGCCGCTGCGCAACATCCCCGTCGGCACCACGATCCACTGCATCGAGCTGCGCCCGGGCGGTGGCGCGAAGCTGGTGCGTTCGGCCGGCAACAGCGCCCAGCTCGTCGCCAAGGAGGGTTCGCGGGCCACGCTCCGGCTGCCTTCCGGGGAGATGCGGTACGTCGACGTCCGGTGCCGCGCGACCGTCGGTGAGGTCGGCAACGCCGAGCAGTCCAACATCAACTGGGGTAAGGCGGGCCGGATGCGCTGGAAGGGCCGTCGCCCGACCGTTCGCGGTGTCGTCATGAACCCGGTCGACCACCCGCATGGTGGTGGTGAGGGCAAGACCTCCGGTGGTCGCCACCCGGTCTCCCCGTGGGGCAAGAAGGAAGGCCGCACCCGTCGGGCCAAGGCCAGCGACGCCCAGATCATCCGCCGCCGCAATAGCAAGAAGCGCTGAGTAGGCCAGGACTAGGAGCCAACAGAGATGCCTCGCAGTCTGAAGAAGGGTCCCTTCGTGGACGACCACCTGATGAAGAAGGTGGATGCCGAGAACGACAAGGGCAGCCACAACGTCATCAAGACCTGGTCCCGACGCTCGATGATCATCCCCGCGATGATCGGGCACACCATCGCGGTGCACGACGGACGCAAGCACGTTCCCGTCTTTGTGACCGACTCGATGGTCGGTCACAAGTTGGGTGAGTTCGCCCCGACCCGCACCTACCGCGGGCACGTGAAAGAAGACCGGAAGGGACGCCGCCGATGAGCCACCCCACTCGATTCTTAGCTTCCCCCGCTTCGCTCCTCCACCCAACAATCGATCGGGGACCCCGGACATGAGTGTCACCGAGCGCCAGCGCACCAGCGCCCGTCGCGAGTCGTTGCTCGGCGACCAGCCCGGGGCCTACGCGAGCGCCCGCTTCGTGCGGATCACGCCGATGAAGGCCCGCCGGGTCGTGGCCTTGGTCCGCGGCCTGCCCGTGGGTGACGCGCTGTCGATCCTGAAGTTCGCGCCGCAGACTGCCTCCGAGACCGTCTACAAGGTGCTGGAGAGCGCGATCGCCAACGCCGAGACCACCGAGGGGCTCTCCGCGAGCGACCTGATCGTCGCGAACGCCCAGGTCGACGAGGGGCCGACGATGAAGCGCTTCCGCGCCCGGGCCCAGGGGCGCGCCACTCGGATCAACAAGCGCACCAGCCACATCACGATCGTCGTCCGACCGGCGACCGTGCCGAACCAGACCGCGAAGGCTCAATCCGGCAACAAGAAGGGACGGACCGCCTGATGGGACAGAAGATCAACCCCAATGGCTTCCGCCTCGGCATCTCCACCGACCACAAGAGTCGCTGGTACGCCGACAAGCTGTACCGCGCCTATGTCGGTGAGGACGTCGCCATCCGCAAGCTGCTCGCCAAGGGCATGGAGCGGGCCGGCATCGCGAAGGTCGAGATCGAGCGGACCCGCGATCGGGTGCGCGTCGATATTCACACCGCGCGCCCAGGCATCGTCATCGGTCGCCGCGGCGCCGAAGCCGATCGGATCCGCGGCGAGCTCGAGAAGCTCACCAACAAGCAGGTCCAGTTGAACATCCTCGAGGTCAAGAACCCGGAGATCGATGCCCAGCTGGTGGCGCAGGGCGTGGCTGAGCAGCTGTCGGGCCGCGTGCAGTTCCGTCGCGCGATGCGCAAGGCGATCCAGACCTCGATGCGCTCGGGCGCCCAGGGCATCCGGATCCAGTGCTCCGGTCGGCTCAATGGCGCCGAGATGTCGCGCACCGAGTTCTATCGCGAGGGCCGGGTTCCGCTGCACACGCTGCGTGCCGATATCGACTACGGCTTCTACGAGGCCAAGACCACCTTCGGCCGGATCGGCGTGAAGGTCTGGATCTACAAGGGCGAGGTGGCCGCAACCCGCGCCGAGCGCGAGGCCCAGGCTGCCGCCCGGGCTGGTGCGCCCGGTCGTGGACGTCCGACCCGCGGGGGAGAGCGGCCCAGCCGCGGCACCCGTGGAGATCGTGCCGCCGAGGTCGCGCCGACCGAGGCTGCTCCCGCCGCTGCCGCTGCCGGCGCCAGCACCGGACAGGAGGGCTGAGCCATGTTGATGCCTCGTCGCGTCAAGCACCGCAAGCAGCATCACCCCAAGCGCACCGGCGCAGCCAAGGGCGGCACCAAACTCGCGTTCGGCGAGTTCGGCATCCAGGCGCTGGAGAGTCATTACGTCACGAACCGGCAGATCGAGTCGGCCCGGATCGCCATGACCCGCCACATCAAGCGCGGCGGCAAGGTGTGGATCAACATCTACCCCGACCGACCGCTGACCAAGAAGCCCGCCGAGACCCGGATGGGTTCTGGCAAGGGCTCGCCCGAGTGGTGGATCGCCAACGTGAAGCCGGGTCGGGTGATGTTCGAGCTGTCGGGCGTCCCCGAGGACGTGGCCCGCGAGGCGATGCGCCGAGCGATCCACAAGCTCCCCATGAAGTGCCGCTTCATTACCCGCGAGGCAGGTGAATTCTGATGGCCACGATCAAGACGAGTCTGGGCCACCAACTCGACGAGCTGACCAATGTCGACCTCGAGTCGAAGTTGCGTGACGCCAAGGAAGAGCTGTTCAACCTGCGCTTCCAGGCCGCTACCGGTCAGTTGGAGAGCCACGGCCGCCTGCGCACGGTGAAGAAGGAGATCGCGCGGATCTACACGATCGTCCGCGAGCGCGAACTCGGCATCCGCGCCACCCCCAGTGACGACCAGAACGACAAGGATGGTGCCGCGTGAGCGAGCAGGCAGCCAACAAGCAGAAGTCCGGTGCGCCAAGCGCCCCGGTGCGCAACCAGCGCAAGGTCCGCGAAGGCCTCGTGCTCAGCGACAAGATGGACAAGACCGTGGTCGTGTCCGTCGAGGACCGGGTCAAGCACGGCCTCTACGGCAAGGTGCTGCGTCGCAACACGAAGTTCAAGGCACACGACGAGCGCAACGAGTGTGGCATCGGCGACCGAGTCCTCATCATGGAGACCCGACCGCTGTCGGCGACCAAGCGTTGGCGCGTCGTGGAAATCCTGGAGAAGGCGAAATGATCCAGCAGGAATCCCGGCTCAAGGTGGCCGACAACACCGGTGCCAAGGAGATCTTGTGCATCCGGGTGCTCGGCGGCTCGGGTCGGCGCTACGCCGGCATCGGCGACGTCATCGTCGCGACCGTCAAGGACGCGATCCCCGGTGGCAACGTCAAGAAGGGCGACGTGGTCAAGGCCGTGGTCGTGCGCACCGTGAAGGAGCGTCGTCGGCCGGACGGTTCCTACATCCGCTTCGACGAGAACGCCGCGGTGATCTTGAAGAGCGACGGTGAACCCCGCGGCACGCGCATCTTCGGTCCCGTCGGTCGTGAGCTGCGCGAGAAGAAGTTCATGAAGATCATCTCGCTGGCACCGGAGGTCTTGTGATGGCGAAGGGCAAGAAGGCAGTGGGTTCCAAGGTGACCATCAACGTGAAGAAGGGCGACACCGTCAAGGTGATCGCGGGCAAGGACAAGGGCGCCGAAGGCAAGATCATCAGCGTGCTGCGCGACGAGAACCGCGTGATCGTCGAGGGCGTCAACCGGGTGAAGAAGCACACCAAGGTCGTCAACACCGGCGGCCGCGCGGGGAACACCGGCGGCATCATCACGACCGAGGCGCCGATCCACGCGTCCAACGTGATGCTGGTCGAGGGCAAGGGCGTGACGCGCATCGGTTTCCGCCGCGACGAGGTGACCAAGCGCCGCGCCGACGGCTCGACGTACACCACGACGCGCAGCGTCCGCATCTCGCGCAAGACCGGCAAGGAGATCTGAGCCAATGACCGACACTGTGAACGAGGTCGACGTGGCCACCCAAGAGGTGCCGGCACCGCGCCTGAAGGAGCGCTACCGCGCCGAGATCGTGGCCGCTCTGCAAGAGCAGTTCGGCTACGCCAACGTGATGCAGGTGCCCCGGCTGACCAAGATCGTGGTCAACATGGGCGTGGGCGAGGCGGCCCGTGACTCCAAGCTGATCGAGGGAGCCATCAAGGACCTGACCGTGATCACCGGCCAGAAGCCGATGGTGACCAAGGCCCGCAAGTCCATCGCACAGTTCAAGCTGCGTGAGGGCATGCCGATCGGCGCGCACGTCACGCTGCGCGGGGACCGGATGTGGGAGTTCCTCGACCGGTTGCTGTCGCTGGCGCTTCCGCGCATCAGGGACTTCCGTGGCCTCTCCGCGAAGCAGTTCGACGGTCGCGGCAACTACACCTTCGGTCTGACCGAGCAGGTCATGTTCCACGAGATCGACCAGGACCGGCTCGACCGGCCCCGCGGTATGGACATCACGGTCGTGACCACGGCCACGACCGACGACGAGGGGCGGGCGTTCTTGAAGCTCCTCGGGTTCCCGTTCAAGGAAGGCAACTGACATGGCGAAGACCGCCCTGAAGGTCAAGCAGGCCCGCAAGCCGAAGTTCGCGGTGCGCGGCTACACCCGGTGCCAGCGCTGCGGGCGCCCGAAGGCGGTGTACCGCAAGTTCGGGCTGTGCCGGATCTGTCTGCGGGAGATGGCCCATCGTGGCGAACTTCCCGGCGTCACCAAGTCCTCCTGGTAATCCCACTTCAAGCACGCGGTAGGTCCGGCGGCCCAGGCCGGCGGAAACCACCACGAGAAAGGGCCATCTGGCCATGACAATGACCGACCCGATCGCGGACATGCTGACTCGTCTGCGCAACGCCAACCAGGCGTACCACGACGATGTCGCGATGCCGTACAGCAAAATGAAGGAAGGCCTCGCGGGGATCTTGAAGGCCGAGGGCTACATCACCTCGTACTCCGTCGCCGAGCCGGCCGAGGGCGAGGTCGGCAAGACCCTGCACATCACCTTGAAGTACGGCCGTAACCGCGAGCGTTCCATCGCCGGCGTCCGTCGGATCAGCAAGCCTGGTCTGCGCGTGTACGCCAAGTCCACCGGGCTGCCGAAGGTCCTCGGTGGGTTGGGCGTTGCGATCATCTCGACCAGCCAGGGTCTGCTGACCGACCGCCAGGCACACCAGAAGGGCGTAGGTGGGGAAGTCCTCGCCTACGTCTGGTAACCGGACAGAAGGGAAGATCACGCAATGTCACGCATTGGCAAGCTCCCCATCCCGGTGCCGTCCGGGGTCGCGATCGCGATCGACGAGAGCGAAGTGACCGTCCAGGGACCCAAGGGCACCTTGTCGCACACCGTGGTGGCGCCGATCACCGTGGAACAGGCCGACGGCGTCCTCGAGGTGAAGCGACCCGACGACCACCGCATCAGCAAGGCGATGCACGGGCTGACTCGAACGCTGATCAACAACATGGTCGTGGGCGTCACCGACGGCTACGAGAAGAAGCTCGAGATCGTCGGCGTGGGCTACCGCGTCCTGTCCAAGGGGCCGACCGAACTGGAGTTCCAGCTCGGCTACAGCCACTCGATCACGTTCAAGGCGCCGGCGGGCATCACCTTCTCGGTGGAGAGCCCGACCAAGTTGGGCGTCCAAGGCATCGACAAGCAACTCGTCGGCGAGGTGGCTGCGAACATCCGCAAGCTGCGCAAGCCCGAGCCCTACAAGGGCAAGGGCGTTCGGTACGCCGGCGAGCACATCCGCCGCAAGGTCGGAAAGGCTGGCAAGTAACCATGGCCATCTCACTGTCCAACAACAAGCACACCGCCGCGCGCACCAAGTCGCGGCTGCGCCGGCAGGTCCGAGGCCGCAAGAAGATTGCGGGCACCCCGGAGCGCCCGCGCCTGGTCGTGACCCGCTCGCCCAAGCACATCACCGTCCAGGTCGTCGACGATCTCGCCGGTCACACCCTGGCGTCGGCCTCGACGATGGAAGCCGACCTGCGCTCGGTCGAGGGTGACAAGACGGCGAAGGCCAGGCTGGTCGGCGAGCGCATCGCCGCCCGGGCCAAGGCCAGCGGCATCGAGTCCGTCGTCTTCGACCGGGCCGGCAACAAGTACCACGGTCGCATCGCGGCCCTCGCAGACAGCGCCCGCGCCGGCGGACTGTCGTTCTAGGGAGGGTGCGTCGATGAAGAGCCTGGAAGAGAAGAGGAAAGTCTGATGAGTGGAGCTCGTACGGGACAAGCGTCGGGCGGACCGCGTTCGGGCGGCGACCGCGGCGGGGATCGTCGTGGACGTGACGACCGTCGTGGTGGCCAGGCCGAGAAGAGCGCCTACATCGAGCGGGTCGTCGCCATCAACCGCGTCGCCAAGGTGGTCAAGGGCGGTCGGCGGTTCAGCTTCACCGCCCTGGTCGTCGTCGGTGACGGCGAAGGTCTGGTCGGCGTCGGCTACGGCAAGGCCAAGGAGGTGCCTGCGGCGATCGCCAAAGGCGTCGAAGAGGCCAAGAAGGCATTCTTCCGCGTGCCCCGGATCCAGGGCACCATCCCGCACCCCGTGCAGGGTGAGAAGGCTGCTGGTGTCGTCCTGCTTCGTCCGGCCGCGCCCGGAACCGGCGTCATCGCCGGCGGTCCGGTGCGCGCCGTACTCGAGTGTGCGGGCATCCACGACGTGTTGAGCAAGTCGCTCGGCTCGTCCAACCAGATCAACATCGTGCACGCGACCGTTGCCGCACTGAAGCTCCTGGAGGAGCCGGAGGCGGTGGCCTCGCGGCGCGGTCGTCGGGTCGAGGACGTGACGCCGGCGGCGTTGCTGCGGGCTCGGGCCGAGGGTGTCGACGCGGCCGCCGTGGAGGTGTCTGCGTGATGGCTCGGCTGAAGGTACAACAGACCCGCTCGGCGATCGGTCGCAAGGCCAACCAGCGCGAGACGCTCCGCTCGTTGGGGCTCAAGCGGATCGGCGACGTGGTCGTCAAGGAGGACCGCCCGGAGATCCGCGGCATGGTCCACACCGTCCGGCACCTCGTGACGGTGGACGTGATTGACGGAGAGAGTGACAAGCAATGACGCTCAAGCTGCACCACCTGCGCCCGGCACCAGGGGCGAAGAAGGCCAAGAACCGTGTGGGACGCGGTGAGGGCTCCAAGGGCAAGACCGCCGGTCGCGGCACCAAGGGCACCAAGGCGCGCTACCAGGTCCCGGCAGCGTTCGAGGGTGGCCAGATGCCGATCCATATGCGGCTGCCGAAGCTGAAGGGGTTCAAGAACCCGTTCAAGGTGGAGTTTCAGGTCGTCAACCTCGATCGCATCAGCGAGCTGTTCCCCGAAGGTGGCGAGATCGGCGTTGTCGACCTCGTCGCGCGCGGCGCCGTACGCAAGAACCAGCCGGTCAAGGTGCTGGGGCAGGGCGAGATCGGCAGCGCCGTACGAGTGAGCGCGCATGCGTTCTCCGGCTCGGCGAAGGAGAAGATCGAAGCGGCCGGGGGATCCGTCACCGTTCTCTGATCACCCCGTACTCTTTGGCGGGACTCACTTGACGCCACAGCTGTAGAAAGAGGAACTCGTGCTAGGCGCGTTCGCCAATGCTTTCCGCACGCCGGACCTCCGGCGCAAGTTGCTGTTCGTGCTGTTGATCATCGTCATCTTCCGTCTCGGCTCCCAGGTGCCTGCCCCCGGAGTGAACACGGCCAACGTGCAGCGCTGCATCGATGGCTTGGAGGACGGCGGGCTCTACAGCCTGATCAACCTGTTCTCCGGTGGCGCCCTGCTCCAGTTGACGATCTTCGCGCTGGGGATCATGCCCTACATCACGGCGAGCATCATCTTGCAGCTGCTGGTCGTCGTGATCCCGCGCTTGGAGGCCCTCAAGAAGGAGGGCCAGGCCGGCCAGACGAAGATCACGCAGTACACCCGCTACCTCACTCTCGCGCTCGCCCTGTTGCAGGCGACCGGCATCGTGGCGCTGGCGCGCAGCGGTGCGCTGTTGCAGAACTGCCAGGAGGACCTGCTCTACTCCAACGGCACCCAGACCTTCCTGGTCATGGTGATCACGATGACTGCGGGCACGGCGGTCATCATGTGGCTCGGCGAGCTGATCACCGAGCGGGGTGTCGGCAACGGCATGTCGATCCTGATCTTCACCACGGTCGTCTCGACGTTCCCGTCCTCACTGTGGGGCGTGAAGACCGCTCGTGGTTGGTGGACCTTCGGCATCGTGATGGTCATCGGCCTGGCGATCGTCGCCGCCGTCATCTTCATCGAGCAGGCCCAGCGCCGGATCCCGGTGCAGTACGCCCGCCGGATGGTGGGCCGCAAGATGTTCGGTGGGTCCTCGACGTACATTCCGCTGAAGGTCAACCAGGCGGGCATCATCCCGGTCATCTTCGCCTCGTCGCTGCTCTACCTCCCGGCGATGGCCCTGCAGTTCAACACCACCGGCGACTCCGCCGTCTTGAACTTCATCGGCCGCTACTTCGGCACCGGCGCCCATCCGGTCTACATGGTGACGTACTTCGCCATGATCATCTTCTTCACCTACTTCTACGTCTCGATCACCTTCAATCCCCAAGAGGTGGCCGACAACATGAAGAAGTACGGCGGGTTCATCCCCGGCATCCGCGCCGGCAAACCCACCGAGGACTACCTCTCCTATGTGCTGTCGCGGATCACGTTCCCTGGTGCGCTCTACCTCGGCCTGATCTCGCTGATCCCGCTGATCGCGCTGGTCCTTATCAATGCCGACCAGAACTTCCCGTTCGGCGGCACCTCGATCCTGATCATGGTGGGCGTCGCCTTGGACACCGTGAAGCAGATCGAGAGCCAGCTCCAGCAGCGCAATTACGAAGGGTTCCTCCGCTAGATGCGCCTCATCATCATGGGCCCGCCGGGAGCCGGCAAGGGCACTCAAGCCACGTTCATCGCGACGACGTGGGGGATCCCTGCCATCTCGACGGGGGACATCTTCCGGGCCAATCTCGCCCAAGGCACCCCACTGGGTCTGGAGGCGCGCGGCTACATGGAGGCAGGCGAGTACGTCCCCGACTCCGTGACCAACTCGATGGTCCGCAATCGACTGCTCGAGGCCGACACGACACCCGGCTTCTTGCTCGATGGCTACCCCCGGACCCTGGCCCAGGTGGCCGAGCTCGACTCCATGCTCGCCGACGCCGGGCAGCACCTCGACTGCGTGGTCGTCTTGACCGTCGATGCCGAAGAGATCGTGCAGCGCTTGCTGGCTCGCGCCGTCAAGGAAGGTCGCGCCGACGACACCGAAGAGGTGATCCGGCGTCGCCAAGAGGTCTACGCCGAGCAGACCGAGCCGCTCATCGAGGTCTACCGGGAGCGTCGACTGCTGTGCGAGGTCGACGGGATGGGCGAGGTCGACGAGGTGACGAGCCGGATCTCGGACGCCCTGACTCAGGTCAGCGAGGCCTGATCGCCGCGATGTTCCGCGAACGTGGCATCGAACTGAAGACCCCTGGCCAGATCCGAGCCATGCGGGTCGCCGGACTCCTGGTGGGCCAGACCCTTGAGCTGTTGCGGGACGCCGTACGCCCCGGAGTGACGACGGCGGATCTGGACGCGCTCGCCGAGGACAACATCCGCTCCGGCGGCGGCACGCCGTCCTTCCTCGGCTATGGAGTGCCGCCGTTCCCGGCGTCGATCTGTGCGTCGGTCAACGATGCGGTCGTGCACGGCATCCCGGGTTCTCGGGTCCTCCAGGAAGGCGACGTCATCTCGATCGACTGTGGGGCGATTGTCGACGGCTGGCATGGAGATGCGGCCATCACCGTCACCGTCGGCGAGGTCTCACCTGAGGTCACGACGTTGATGCGAGTGACCGAGGAGTCGTTGTGGCGCGGAATGGCCGCGGCCAAGCTAGGTGGCCGCGTCAGCGACATCTCCCACGCGGTCGAGAGTTGGGTCCGCAGCGAGGGCGCCTACGGCATTCTCGAGGACTACGTCGGACATGGCATCGGCTCGGCCATGCATCAGCCGCCCAACGTGCCCAACATCGGGCGTCCCGGACGCGGCCCGAAGCTCGTCCGCGGGCTGGCCCTCGCCGTCGAACCGATGGTGACGCTGGGCACGAGTGAGACCCGGGTAGCCGACGACGAGTGGACTGTGGTCACCGCAGACGGGAGTTGGGCGGCGCATTTTGAGCACACCTTTACGGTGATGCCGGAAGGTGCCTGGGTCCTGACTGCCGTCGACGGGGGCCGAACCAAGTTGACCGAGCTCGGCGTTCCGTTCGGGGGGGAGTAGCACGTGGAGGTCTCGACAACCGTCTGGTGGATCACCGGTCTGATCACGGTCGGCGTGCTGCTGGTCGACGTGTTGGTCATCGGCCGACGTCCCCACGAGCCGTCGATGCGGGAGTGCGCACGTTATCTGGCCGTCTATATCGGGGCTGCCATCGCGTTCGGGATCGGCGTGTGGGTGAGCGCTGGAGGGCAGTACGGCGGAGAGTTCTTCGCCGGCTGGCTGACGGAGTACTCCCTGTCGATCGACAACCTGTTCATCTTCATCATCATCATGGGCAAGTTCGCCGTCCCCCGTCAGTACCAACAGACCGCGCTGCTCATCGGCATCGTGCTGGCGCTGGTGCTGCGGGCGATCTTCATCGCCGTCGGTGCTGCTGCCATCGAGAACTTCAGCTGGGTCTTCTATCTGTTCGGCCTGTTCTTGGTCTACACAGCCATCCACCTCGCGATGGAGGCCAACGACGACGACGCGCAGTACGACGAACCCAAACTCGTCACCTATCTCCGCAGGCACTTCCCGATCCACGAGCAGTGGGACGGCGTCAAGCTGACCATCAAGGAGAACGGCAAGCGCGCGCTCACCCCGATGTTCTTGGTGATCATGGCGCTGGGCGTGACTGACCTGTTGTTCGCGTTGGACTCGATCCCCGCCATCTACGGGCTCACCAAGGAGCCGTACCTCGTCTTCACGGCCAACGTGTTCGCCCTGATGGGGTTGCGCCAGCTGTACTTCCTCATCGGCGGCCTTCTGGAACGCCTGGTCTACTTGTCCTACGGCCTGTCGTTCCTCCTGTTCTTCATCGGCGTCAAGCTGATCCTGCACGCCTTGCACGAGAACGAGCTCCCGTTCATCAACGGCGGCGAGCATGTCGACTGGGCCCCCGACATCCCGATCTGGCTCTCGCTCACAGTGATCATCGGCACGCTGGTGGTGACGGCGGTCGCGAGCCTGGCCAAGGACCGGCGCGACCACAGATCGGGTGCGTGAGCGGGCCGGCATGCTCCGCACGATGCTGAAGAGCAAGATCCATCGGGCCGTGGTCACCCAGGCGGATCTGCACTACGTCGGCTCCATCACCCTCGACGCCGAGCTGTTGCAGGCGGCCGACATCCTGCCCGGTGAGCTGGTGCACGTCGTCGACGTCACCAACGGGGCCCGCCTCGAGACCTACGCCATCGCCGGCCCGGCCGGCTCCGGCGTGGTCGGCATCAATGGCGCCGCAGCTCATCTGGTGCATCCGGGTGACCTGGTGATCGTGATGGCGTACGCCCAGCTGGACACCGCCGTGGCCCGCACCTTCGAGCCATCGGTGGTCTTCGTGGATGCCGGCAACCGGGTGGTGCGGACCTCCGCCGACCCGGCCGATGCCGAGCCGGGCTCGGACCTGCTTCGCGGCAACCTCGTGCGCGACTAGCCCACTGTGATCCGGGTCGTTGGGTCATTGTGGAGTCTGTGACGTACCAGGTACGTCACAGACTCCACAAAGGCAGGGTCACGACGTGTGCTGAGGGAATTCGAAGGTCCTTGAGGACTCCTTGACGTGCGGTGCGCTAGTTTGCCGCGATGCGACTCTCCACGCGGACGTCTTCCTTGGCCCTTGCCCTCGCGGTTGCCCTGGCCCCCACGCTGATCATCTTGTCCACGCCGGCCGGTGGGGCTCCGCCCGCCGCGGCGCAGGAGCCTGCCAAGCGGGCGATCACGCTGCGCATCGTGGGCACCGGCACCCCGGAGAGCTGCACCTCCGGCAAGGTGGTCAAGGCCGTGGCTGCAGGGGGGAAGGTCCGGTTCAACTGCGGCCTCGAGCCGGTCACCATCGTGATGAAGCGGACCGCCAAGATCGTCAACTCCAACCCGAAGACGATCATCAATGGCAAGGGACTGTACGGCGGGGGAGATGTCACCCTCAGCGGTGGTGGGGATCGGCGGATTCTCTACCAGAACACCTGCGACCCGGCTCAGACGTGGACCACGGATCACTGTGACAACCAGCGTCGGCCGTTGCTGGTCCTGCGAAATCTGCGGTTGCGCGGCGGCAACTCGACCGGCGACGACACCGAAGGCGGGGGCGGCGGGGCCGTGTTCGTCCGGGGCGGCCAACTTCGGGTGCTCAACTCTGTGTTCGCCAAGAACCGCTGCGATCGCAACGGGCCCGACCTCGGTGGCGCGGCGATCCGGGTCCTGAGTCACTGGACCAAGCGACCGGTGTTCGTCGCGGACAGCGTGTTCCGCCGTGGCCGATGCTCCAACGGCGCCGCGATCAGCAGCATCGGGGTCTCGTGGAAGATCGTCGACAGCGTTTTCAAGCACAACCGGGCCGTCGGCCGGGGAGCCAACCCTGCTCAAGAGGGCACGCCGGGAGGCGGCAGCGGGGGTGCGATCTACATGGACGGCAACCGGATGAAGCTCAACCTCCGACGCTCGACCCTCCACGACAACGTGGCCCGCGAGGGCGGGGGCGCGATCTTCTTCGTCAGCAATGACCGGACGGGGCGGATGACGATCGCGAAGTCGACGCTGTACGACAACCGCAGCCAGAGCTTCGAGACCGACGGCCTGCCCGGCATCTTCTATCTGGGAGTCGAACCGCCGCGGATCGTGCGCGGCACCACGATCGTGGCATCCTGAGCGCATCCGGCCCGGCTCAACCGATTAGGGGATTGCCGCGGACCCACACTAGACTAGGGTGTCGGCCCAACGTGGGCTCGTTTCGTGGTGCCTCGCGGCTGCCCGGATCACCAATCGACCGGCTCATCGAGCGGGGAGACGTGTGCCGGGGTGCGGGCACCTCGAAACGGTCGCACGAGGTCCACTCGGCTCCTGCCGAGAGGTTCGCGGGTCGACGGTCGATGACAAGCAACGGATAGACGGAGTACATGCCGAAGAAGGAAGGCGTGATCGAGCTCGAGGGCACGATCACCGAGGCACTGCCGAACGCGATGTTTCGCGTGGAGTTGAGCAATGGCCACAAGGTCCTTGCTCACATCAGCGGCAAGATGCGTCAGCACTACATCCGCATCCTCCCCGAGGACCGCGTGGTGGTGGAGCTGTCGCCGTACGACCTGACCCGTGGGCGGATCGTCTACCGCTACAAGTGATCGAAGCGTGAGAGGCGCCAGCGAAGCGCGCCTCGAACTGCGAGGTCACCAAAATGACAGAGCACCAAGCGCAAGCCGCGAACCTGAAAGGACCTCGATGAAGGTCAACCCGAGCGTCAAGCCGATCTGTGACAAGTGCAAGGTGATCCGTCGCCACGGCCGCGTCATGGTGATTTGCGAGAACCCGCGTCACAAGCAACGCCAGGGGTAACACTGGTTTCGAGGCGGCCCTAGCGGGCCTCCTCAACCACCGGGGAGGCGGTCCTAGCGGGCCTCCTCAACCACCGGGGGACAGCCCTGGTGGGCTCCACAACTGAATACCTACAACGTGATCGCTAGGCGGTTTCGACGGGGCTCAACCATCGAGATCGCTGAATCCACCTCCGGAGCAACGGCCGGAGCCCGAGTCACGGAGATCGGTTCGAGAGGCTCCGATCTCCTCCCGGGGCGCGACACGACCAGAAACCGCTGCGAACGACCCGAAGGGAACCGCCACCACATGGCACGCCTCGTTGGTGTTGATCTCCCGCGCGACAAGCGCATCGAGATCGCACTCACCTACATCTACGGCATCGGCCGTACCCGCGCTCACGAGCTGCTCGCGGCAACCGGCGTCAATCCGGATCTGCGCGTGCACCAGCTCGGCGACGAAGAGCTGGTCGCACTGCGCGACGCGATCGAAGCCAACTACAAGATCGAGGGTGACCTCCGTCGCGAAGTTCAAGCGGACATCCGGCGCAAGATCGAGATCGGCAGCTATCAGGGCCGCCGCCACCGCCAGGGCCTGCCGGTCCGCGGGCAGCGGACCAAGACCAACGCGCGCACCCGCAAGGGCCCCAAGCGCACCGTTGCCGGCAAGAAGAAGGCCAAGTAGGGGCGTGGTTTCGAGACGGCCCTAGCGGGCCTCCTCCGCCACCGAACCTGAGCCACCAACTCGATTTCGACTAACAGACTTCGTCAGGAGATAGCCAAGTGCCACCCAAGTCCCGTCAGGCGGCCGGAGCCAAGAAGGTCCGCCGCAAAGAGAAGAAGAACATCGCTCAGGGCGAGGCCCACATCAAGAGCACCTTCAACAACACCATCGTCACCATCACCGACCCCACCGGCGCCGTGATCTCGTGGGCCTCGGCCGGCACGGTCGGCTTCAAGGGCTCGCGCAAGTCCACGCCGTACGCCGCGCAGATGGCAGCCGAGGCTGCCGGTCGTCGCGCGATGGACCACGGCATGAAGAAGATCGACGTGTTCGTCAAGGGCCCGGGCTCGGGTCGCGAGACCGCGATCCGCTCCTTGGGTGCGATCGGCCTTGAGGTCGGCACCATCCAAGACGTGACTCCCGCCCCGCACAACGGTTGCCGTCCTCCCAAGCGTCGGCGAGTGTAACGAGCCCGACGCCAATGCAGCCGAGTCGACGCCGGGTTTGACCGCTCGAATCGACGAAGCAGCGACGACCACACTTAGTTCTTAAGGAGACTGAACAATGGCCCGATACACCGGACCCATGACCAAGAAGTCGCGCCGTCTCGGCGTGGACCTCGTTGGTGGCGACCAGGCGTTCGAGCGCCGTCCCTACCCGCCCGGCCAGCACGGCCGCGGCCGGATCAAGGAGAGCGAGTACCTCCTGCAGCTGCGCGAGAAGCAGAAGGCCCGGTTGACCTACGGCGTTCTCGAGAAGCAGTTCCACAACTACTACACCGAGGCATCTCGTCGTTCGGGCAAGACCGGCGACAATCTGCTTCAGCTGTTGGAATGTCGCCTCGACAACGTGGTCTACCGTGCCGGGTTTGCTCGCACCCGCCGGCACGCCCGCCAGCTCGTCGTACACGGCCACTTCAAGGTCAACGGCAAGAAGGTCGACATCCCGTCGTTCCAGGTGACCGCGCACGACATCATCGACGTGCGCGAGAAGTCCTGGGAGATGACGCCGTTCATCGTGGCTCGCGAGACCCACGGCGAGCGGATCGTTCCCGCCTGGCTCGAGGTCGTCGCCACCCGGATGCGGATCTTCGTGCACCAGGTGCCGGTCCGGGCCCAGATCGATCTTCCGGTCCAAGAGCAGTTGATCGTCGAGTACTACTCCAAGAAGTAGCCCGCACCACCGCGCCGCACCAGCACCACCAGCCGCCGCCCACACCCAGCAGTTCGAGTCCCTCAAATAGCGGAGGGGTTCGGGAAGGAAACACCAGTGCTCATCGCCCAGCGCCCCACGTTGTCCGAAGATGTCGTCGACGACTACCGCTCGCGGTTCGTCATCGAGCCTTTGGAGCCCGGTTTCGGCTACACCCTCGGCAACTCGCTGCGTCGTACGCTGCTGTCCTCGATTCCGGGGGCATCTGTCACCAGCATCAAGATCGACTCGGTGCTGCACGAGTTCTCCACGATCGAGGGCGTCCGCGAGGACGTCACCGAGGTGATCTTGAACCTCAAGGGTCTCGTCGTCTCATCCGAGCACGACGAGCCGGTCACGATGTATCTGCGCAAGTCGGGTGCCGGTGACGTCACGGCCGCCGACATCGCGCCGCCCGCCGGCGTCGAGGTGCACAATCCCGAGCTGCGGATCGCGACCCTGTCCGACAAGGGCAAGTTGGAGATGGAGTTGGTGGTCGAGCGCGGCCGCGGCTACGTCTCCGCCGTGCAAAACAAGGGTGCCGACAACGAGATCGGCCGGATGCCCGTCGACTCGATCTACTCACCCGTGCTCAAGGTGACCTACAAGGTCGAGGCGACTCGTGTCGAGCAGCGCACCGACTTCGATCGGCTCGTCATCGACGTCGAGACCAAGCAGTCGATCCGTCCTCGTGACGCCATCGCGTCGGCCGGCAAGACCCTGGTCGAGCTGTTCGGCCTGGCCCGTGAGCTCAACGTCGAGGCCGAGGGTGTCGACATCGGCCCGTCGCCGGTCGACGAGCAACTGGCCGCCGATCTCGCCCTCCCCGTCGAGGACCTGCAGCTGACCGTGCGGTCCTACAACTGCCTCAAGCGCGAAGGCATCCACACCGTGGGCGAGCTCATCTCGCGCTCGGAGCAGGACCTGCTCGACATCCGCAACTTCGGCGCCAAGTCCATCGATGAAGTCAAGGCCAAGCTGATCGAGATGGGGCTGAACCTCAAGGACAGCGCTCCGGGCTTCGATCCCCGCTCCGTGCTGGCCTACGACGACGATGACGACGCCTTCGTGGAGGACGAGCAGTACTGATCCACCTCGCCGGTCTCCCGCCGGCGGCTAGCACCAACCCGAGCACCAACTACTTCGGTACCTCGCACGGCCGGAGAGAATCGAGACAGTCACGATGCCTACTCCCAAGAAGGGCCGCCGTTTCGGTGGCAGCCCCGCACACCAGCGCCTGATGATGTCGAACCTCGCGACCGCGTTGTTCGAGCACGGCCGGATCACGACCACCGAGGCACGGGCCCGCTTCTTGCGGCCGATCGCAGAGAAGCTGATCACGAAGGCCAAGAAGGCCGAGCTCGGCACGGTCGAGAGCCTGCACAACCGGCGGATCGTGTTGAAGACGATCCGCGACAAGGGCGTCGTACACACCTTGTTCACCGAGATCGGTCCGCGCTTCGCCGAACGCCCGGGGGGTTACACCCGGATCACCAAGATCGGACCGCGCAAGGGCGACAACGCGCCCATGGCCGTGATCGAGCTCGTGACCGAGGACTACAACCCCAAGCCTGCTCGCGCCAAGAAGGCCGCCGCCGCGCCCGCCGCGCCGGTAGAGGTCGAGGTGGTCGACGAGGTGGTCGACGAGGCCGTAGCGGACGAGGCCGTGATTGACGAGGCCGTAGCGGACGAGGCCGTAGCGGACGAGGTTGACCCCGACGAGGACGTCGACGAGGAGCCCTCGGCCGAGGAAGCCAAGTAGGTCTCAAGTCGGGTCGACAAAGACTCGCGCCCCCGAGCCGACATAGGCGAAGATCCCGCACATGGAATCTGTCGTCCTCGTGATCGGCGAGGCCCTCGTTGACGCCGTGCGGCAGCCCGACGGATCCCTCGTCGAGTACGCCGGAGGGAGCGCGGCCAACGTCGCCGTTGCGCTCTCGCGGCTGGAGCGCCGGGTCGAGTTCGTGACCGCCTTCGCCGACGACGCGTACGGCGGGATCCTCACGCGGCACCTCGACGCGGCGCACGTGCAGGTCTTCGGAGACCCACACGCCATCGCTCACACGTCGTCGGCCATCGCGACGATCGCCGCGGACGGCTCGGCGTCGTACGTCTTCGACATCGATTGGCGGCTGGCACCCATTCGGACCTCCGAGATCGACCCGGTCGCAGTGCACACCTCGTCGCTGGCGGCCGTGCTCTCGCCGGGGTGCCAAGAGGTGGTCGCCGCGTTGCAAGCCCTGCGGGGGCGCGCGGTCGTGAGCTACGACATCAACGCCCGGCCCAGCATCACCGGCACTGGCCCGGAGATCGTGGCAGCCGTCGAGCGGGTGGTGGCCTTGGCCGATGTGCTCAAGGCCTCCGACGAGGACCTGGAGGCGCTGTACCCGCACCGCTCGTCCGAGGAGTCCGCGATCGCGTTGCAGCAGCTCGGGCCGGTAGCAGTGATCGTGACGCGGGGCGGGGATGGCGCGCTCTGGGTCACCGAGGGAGGCCGTGGGGAGATCGTGTCGGCGCCGGTTGTCGTCGCGGACACGATCGGCGCCGGCGACACCTTCGGAGCGGCGTTGATCGACGCGTTGTGCGAGCGCTCACTGGTCGGATCCGGTGGCCGCGACGCGCTCAAGGCGCTGCCGGATCAGGAGTGGAGCGAACTGTGCTCGTACGCCGCCCGAGTGGCAGCCATCACGGTGTCGCGGCCGGGGGCGGATCCGCCGTACAAGAGCGAGCTCTGACGGTCGGGCGGCGCGGCTAGGGTTGACGATCGTGCGGCTGCGACTCGACCTGGCCTACGAAGGCACCGACTTCTCCGGCTGGGCCGTGCAACCGAACCTGCGCACGGTGCAGGCGGAGCTGGAGCAGGCTCTGGTGACGGTGCTACGACTCCAAGCCCCCGCGCCGACGACGTGTGCCGGCCGGACCGACGCCGGGGTGCACGCCCGTCACCAGGTGGTTCACGTGGATGTGCCTCGTGAGGCAGCTCGGTCGGCTGCATCGTCACCGCTCCCGAATGCGGACGGCGATGCCCTGGCCGCGCTGCTGCGGCGGCTGAACGGAGTGCTGCCCAGCGACGTGCGGGTGTTGGCTGTGCGAGAGGTGTCGGAGGAGTTCGACGCACGCTTCTCGGCGTTGTCGCGCGAGTACGCCTACCGGATCGCCGACGACGCTACGACCAGCGATCCGTTGGTGCGCCGTCACGTCGTGAGTTGGCGGCGCCCGCTGGACCACGAGCGGATGAACGCCGCCGCCGAACCGTTGCTGGGCGAGCACGACTTCGCGGCGTACTGCAAGCGTCGCGACGGCGCCACGACCATCCGAGAGTTGCAGGTGCTGAGGTGGGCGCGCGGCCCTTCCGGCGTACTCACCGCGACGGTGCGGGCAGACGCCTTCTGTCACCACCTCGTGCGGTCGCTCGTGGGCGCACTCGTGGTGGTGGGCGAAGGAAGCCGACCCATTGCGTGGCCCGGGGAGATACTGGTGGTTCGCGAGCGGAGTTCCTGGGTGACGGTTGCGCCGGCGCACGGGCTGACGCTGGAGCGGGTGCGCTATCCGCCCGACGAGGACCTGGGTCGTCAGGCCGCGGCGACCAGGCGGGTGCGCAGCATTGAGTGAGGAGCACTACTTCTCCGCTGACCCGGCCGTCCCGTTCCAGCGCGTCCCCGTGCGCGCTCGCATCTGGGGGCACGACCTGACGCTGAACTCGGGCTCCGGGGTCTTTGCACGAGGTCGCGTCGATGCCGGCACGTCGGTGCTGTTTCGGGAAGTGCCGCCGCCGCTGTCGGGTGACATTCTCGATCTCGGCTGCGGGTACGGCGTGATCGGGCTTGCGATCGCGTCTGCCTCGCCGGCGACGCGGGTGGTGGGTGTGGATGTGAACCAGCGGGCGGTGCTGCTGGCCAACGAGAACGCCTCCGCGCTCGGGCTGGCCGATCGGTTCACGGCGTTCGACGCAGGCGTTGTCGCCGAGGCGTCGTACGACGAGATCTGGTCGAACCCGCCGATCCGGATCGGCAAGGAGGCGCTGCATGAGCTGTTGCTGACCTGGCTTCCCCGGCTGAAGCCGGGTGGACGAGCCGTCATGGTGGTCGGCAAGAACTTGGGCGCCGACTCACTTCAGCGGTGGCTGGACGCGGAAGGCTATCCGACGACTCGCCTCGCCAGCGCGAAGGGTTTCCGGATCCTCCAAACCCGCCGAGGCGTCACAAACTCCAGCTGAGGCGTCACAAACACGCCGAAACTTCGGCGTGTTTGTGACGCCTCGGGCAGAGTTTGTGACGTGTCGGCGGCTAGCCGACCAGGTTGGGTTGGCCCTCGATGACCGAGAGGTCGATCGGGTCACCGGCCATGGTCCGCGTGCCGGGGATGTCGATCCAGGCGGAGTTGCCGATGCGGTAGCGGCCGGCGTACGTCACGTCGACCGACGGCCGAACGGTCGCGTCGGCGTCGAGATAGACGTGAGTCACGTCCAGTTCGGGGAACGGCTGCCCGGGCGAGGTGGTGCGTCGCGGCTCGGCGTCCTGTCCGAAGTGCCACACGTAGGAGTCCGGGCTCGCCTCGATCGTGATCGCGGTGCCGAGGAGGGTCACGGTCTGGGTGGTCGGGCGGGTTGTGGTGGTGTAGAAGTTCGTCTCGAGGTTGACGAGGGTCTCGCCGCCAGGCGGCTGCACGACGAGCTCGGCCTTGGGCCAGTCGAGGCGTTGGAAGGCCTGTTGTACCAGCTCGGGGGTGATCGCGCCGAGGCTCGCGAGGTCCCCGGCGCCCAGACAGGCCTGGCCGACCACGGTCCACGCCGAGTCCGGGGCCAAGGTGGCACGCAGGATGTCGTAGCGGAAGGATCCCGGCGGATCCGCGCATGGCGTCGCGCTCCCCGCGCACTGTTCCGGACTCACCCGGACGGCACACCACAGGCGGACCCGATATCGGTACCCGTCCGAGTCGGCTGAGGCGTACATGGCTTGGACCGACTCGCCGTCTGTAAGGCACTCCTGCTCGGCTTGGCCAAGCGTGGCGGATCCTTCGCACCCGGCGTGGGCACTGGGAGCAATGAAGACGTGCAACGCAGAGGCAAGTAGCGCGACGACGACGAACCCAGAGACCAACCTCACGTTGAGGACCCGAGTTCGACTACCTCGGCGATGCGCCACTGGTTGCGGATGGGGCGAATAGTGATCTGGTGCGTGATTCTGCCGCCAGGCAGACGCTCAAGCTCACTTTCGGCTGAGCTGCGAAGCTCGGTCGACGAGGCCGTGGTCCGGACAACGAATCGGCGCAGGCTGTCGTCGCCGCGCGGCCCCTGTCTGAGCGAATCGATGACCCAACCCGCTGTC
>JAKFXV010000296.1 GCA_021731205.1 Nocardioides sp.
CCGGTCAGCAGCGCTTCGTAGATGTGCACGGACTCGACGCCTTTGAGCGCCGGTGCGAACCCACCGCGGGGCATGGCGCCGCCAGAGCCGTTGAAGTTGTGGCAGGCCGTGCAGTTGGTCAAGAAGATCTGACCGCCTCGCACGATGGCCGCCTCGAGCTCGTCGGGGCTGAGGTTGTCGGTGCTGTAGTCACCGGGTGCGGGGATCGCCGGGCCGGGGCCCAAGGTGGCGACGTACGCCGCGAGTGCCGCGGTCTCCTCCTCGTCGTAGACCCGCTTCTTGCGCACCGCTTGTGCGCCCGGCTGCGCCAGCGGCATCCGACCGGTGCCTACCTGGAAGTCGACGCTCGCCGCGCCGACCCCCACGAGGGAGGGGCCGTAGGCCTGGTCGCGCACCGTCTTGATGCCCTCGCCGTTGCGGCCGTGACAGAACGCACAGCCGACGAGGAACAGTTCGCGGCCCTTGGCGATCAGCTCGGCATCGGTCTCGGCGCGACTGGCTTGCGCCGGGGTGAGGACGGCGTACGCGCCACCGCTGACGAGCAGGCCGAGGACCATCAACAGCACGCCGGCGAAGCGACTCCGGCGATGCCGCGAGACGCGGCCGACGGCTCGATTCAGGCTTCGGTTCAACAAGCGCAAAAGGAAGTCCTCGTTCGTGGCGAATCGGGCTACTTGATCAGGTAGATGGCCGCGAACAGAGCCACCCACACGACGTCGACGAAGTGCCAGTAGTACGACACGACGATAGCGCTGACCGCCTGCTCGTGAGTGAACCGGCGAGCGATGTAGGTGCGTCCCAGGACGAACAGGAACGCGATCAGTCCGCCGGTGACGTGGATGCCGTGGAAGCCGGTCGCGAGATAGAACACGGTGCCGTAGGCCGACGACGGGATCGTGAGGCCACCGTGCACCAGCTCGGCGTACTCGAGAGCCTGACCGCCGATGAACATGGCGCCCATGATGTAGGTGATGATGAACCACTTCCGCAGCCCGGCAACGTCACCGCGCTCGGCGGCGAACACCCCCAGCTGACAGGTGGCGGACGACAACACCAAGATCACCGTGTTGACGCTGGAGAAGGGGATGTTGAGGCGTTCGGTCTCGGCTGCCCACAGCTCCGGGCTGACCGCGCGGATCGTGAAGTACGCCGCGAAGAGCGCCGCGAAGAACATCAGCTCGCTGGACAACCAGATGATCGTGCCGACGCTGACCATGCTCGGCCGGTCGTGCTGGCCGTGCAGCCGCGAGGCCGGAATCGCAGAGACAGTCGCCACGCGCCCATTATTGACCGCCGCGTCGCGCCGGGTCACGCCGACCCCCGGATGCGGGCCTCTCGGCGCCCCGAATGTCTGCACCTGTGGTGTGCGCCTATCGTCTGAACAGTGGCCCCGACCGACGTGCTCACTGCCGCCGAACTGCCGGCATTCGGCGTAGACCGGCTCGCCACCGCTTGGACCTTCAGCCCGCTCCCGCTGCTCGCGGCGGTGGCTGCGTTGGCGGCGTACCTGATGGGTGTGCTGGCCCTGCGCCGACGCGGAGACGCGTGGCCGATCGGTCGGAGTCTGGCGTTCGCCGCCGGGAGCTGGGTGTTCATCGTGGCCACCTCTTCAGGCCTCGCCACCTATGACACGACCCTGCTCAGCGTGCACATGGTCCAGCACATGGTGTTGTCGATGCTGGTGCCGCTGCTCGTGGCGCTCGGAGCGCCCGTCACGCTGGCGCTCCGCTCCGCGCCGGTCGGCGTACGCCGTGTGCTGTTGGCGGTGTTGCACTCCCGGTTCGTGCGAGTCCTGTCGTTCCCGCCCCTGACATTGGCGATCTACGTCCTCTCGCCGTGGGCGCTCTACTTCAGCGGGTGGTACGACGCCACCTTGCGATCGACCGCGCTGCACGAGCTGATGCACGTGCATCTGGTGGTGGTCGGGTCGCTGTTCTTGTGGCCGCTGATCGGGGTCGACCCCGTCCCGGGTCGCGTCGGCTATCCCTTCCGGATGCTGATGATCTTGCTCACGCTGCCCTTCCACGCGTTCCTCGGCGTGACGATCATGAGTCAATCCACCCTGCTCGGAGAGTCGTGGTACGCCGAGCTGCGTGACGGTCCGATGGGGGAGTGGCTGCCTAGCATGGCCGCCGACCAACGACTGGCGGGCGGCATCTTGTGGGCCGCGGGCGACCTTGTCGGACTGGGCCTGTTCTTGGTGCTGTTCGCCCAATGGGTCCGGGCCTCGCGTCGCGAGGCGCATCGTGAGGATCGACGGCTGGATCTGATCGAACAGCGGGCCGCGGGCGATCGAAACGCCAGCCCCGAGGACCGGTAGCATCTGGCGCGTGACAGACGCGACCGGCGATCAGACCGCGCTCAAGGTGTTGGTCTACAGCGACGACTCCAACACCAGGGCTCAGGTCATCTTGGCGCTGGGCCGGCGCCCGCACCCGGATCTTCCACCCTTGGAGTACGTCGAGGTCGCGACCGAGCCTGTGGTCATCCAGAACATGGACGCTGGCGGAGTCGCGCTGGCCATCTTGGACGGCGAGGCCGTCCCGGCCGGTGGGCTCGGCATCGCGAAGCAGCTCAAGGACGAGATCTTCGACTGCCCTCCGGTGCTGGTGCTCACCGGGCGACCTCAAGACGCCTGGTTGGCCACCTGGTCGCGCGCCGAGGCCGCCGTACCCCATCCGCTGGATCCGATCCAGCTCGCCGAGACCGTGGTCGCCCTGCTGCGCGCCCACGCCACCGCCACCACCTGAGCCAGCCCCATGAACTCATCGGGCTCGTCGTCGTGGCCGGAGGTCCTGACCGCACTCGTCGCCGGAGACGATCTGAGCGCCACCCAGACCCAGTGGGCGATGCGCACCATCCTCGCCGGCGACGCCTCCCCGTCGCAGATCGCCGGATTCGCCGTGGCGCTGCGCGCCAAGGGCGAGACGATCGACGAGGTCAACGGTCTGATCCAAGCGATGCACGAGCAGATGACGCCGATCGCGGTGCCGGGCCGGCTGCTCGACGTGGTCGGCACGGGCGGTGATCGCTCGATGTCGGTGAACATCTCCACGATGGCCGCCATCGTCGCAGCCGGTGCCGGGGCCAAGGTCGTCAAGCACGGCAATCGCTCCGCATCGTCGCAGTCCGGCAGCGCCGATGTCCTCGAAGCGCTCGGGATCCGGCTCGATCTGCCCGCCGACCGGGTGGCCGAGGTGGCCGAGGAAGCAGGCATCACCTTCTGCTTCGCGGCGGCGTTCCACCCCGCGCTACGTCACGCCGGCGTGCCGCGCCGCGAGCTGGGCATCGCCACGACGTTCAACTTCCTCGGACCGTTGGCCAATCCAACCCGGCCGGCGGCACAGGCGATCGGCTGTGCCGACCTACGGATGGCCCCGGTGATGGCCGGGGTGTTCGCCGCGCGAGGCGTCGATGCGTGGGTGTTCCGCGGCGACGACGGTCTGGATGAGCTCACCACGACGACCACCTCGTCGCTGTGGCAGGTGCATGGCGGTGAGGTGAGCACGGCCACCGTTGATCCCAGCAGACTCGGTCTGGCGAGCGCTACTGCGGAGCTGCTCCGCGGGGGAGACACGGCGTACAACGCAGACGTCGTGCGACGGGTGCTCGACGGCGAGACGGGTGCCGTGCGTGACGCGGTGTTGCTGAACGCGGCGGCAGCCCTCGCGGTGTACGCCGGCGAGCCGTCGAGGGATCCGCACGACCTGCTGACGGAGGGCCTGGTTCAGGCCGCTGCCGCGATCGACTCGGGTGCGGCCCGCGCTACTTTGGAACGCTGGGTAGCGGCGACGGCCCGTTAGTCAGTCGAGGCCCAGCGAGAAGGCCGACTCGAGGTCATGTCGCGAGTAGGCGCGAAAAGCGATGTGGGTTTCGGTCGCCAGCACGCCGTCGACCTTGTTGAGCCGGTCGGCGATCACGGCCGCGACCTCCTCGTGACGGGTCACCCGGACCATCACCAGCAAGTCGATCTGACCCGTCACGGAATAGACCTCGCTCACGCCGTCGAGCGCGGCGATCGCCTCGGCGACCTCAGGAATGCGGTCAACCTCTGCGTTGACGAACACGATGGCGGTGATCATGGGCCGACTGTAGCGACTGATCGCTCCTGAACGTCGGGCAGGAAACGGGCCGCACCGTCGACCGGGAGTGTCCAATCCCCGTCGACATGCACCAAGCGGATGCCCGGGAGCTCGAGCCAGCCCAAGATGCACTCGGTCTCCTGTGCGCTGGCCGCCGGGACCGGACCGGGAGCGGCCGTGACGGTCTCGGCGCCGGCACGGAGCTCGGCCACGAACTGATGCGCGTCGCCACCGGGTGGAATGACGCCGGCGGCGGCCAATCGGCCGAATCTGATCACGTGGACCTGCCAGCGTCCGGTTTCGTCACGCAACGCTGCCACGACCTCGGGGCATGAGGTCACGCTCGTCAGCCGTTGGGTGCGCGACGCAGCTCGGACGAAGCTGGCGAGCCGATCACGATGGACCCCGGCCTCCTCGAAGCGAAGCTGTTGCGCCAGCGCGTCCATCTTCGCGTTGATCGTCTCCACGACCTGATCCGGCCGGCGTTTCAGCGCAGCCCGCACTTGCGCGACCAGGCCGGCGTACGTCTCGGCGTCGGCGCTGCCATCGCAGGGGGACAGGCACCGGTCGAGTTCGGCGAGCACACAGGGGGAGCCGGCGGGCGTGATGCTCATTCGGTCGGAGCACTGGCGGATCGCAAAGGTGGCATGGAGCGCGTCGAGGGCCTTGGTGGCTGCTCCTCTCGAGCCGAACGGGCCGAGGTAGTCGGCGTCGTCATCGAGCACCCGTCGGACCAGGGACAACCTGGGCCAGGCTTCGCGGGTGAGCTTGAGGAAGTGCACTCGTTCGGGAAATCGCGAGCGCTTGTTGTACGGCGGCTTGTGCTCACCGATCAACCGCAGCTCGCGTACGGATGCTTCGAGCGCGGTGGCGCAGACGATGCCGGTCACCGAGGTTGCGAGCCCGATCATCTCGCCCATGCGGGAGCGGGTCTCGGCTGCGGTGAAATAGCTGCGCACCCGCTTGCGGAGGTCACGTGACGTGCCGACGTACAGGACGTGGTGCTGGTGATCGCGGAAGAGGTAGACCCCCGGCGCATGGGGCAACCCGGCCGCGAGGTGGCGTTTTCGACGCTGGGCGGTGCTGACTCGGGCATTGAGCGACTGGAGCTCTTCGAGGGTGTGCACGCCGATGTTGCCGAGCCGTTCGAGCAACCCATGGAGTACGTCGACCGTGGCTCGCGCGTCCGCGAGAGCCCGGTGGTTGGGCGTGGTTGCGGCCCTGAACACCCGCGCCAACGATGAGAGCTTGCAGTTTGCGGCCTCGTCGCGAGTGACCACGCGGCGGGCGACGACCGCGGTGTCGACGACCTCGAAGTCCGGCCAGTGACGTCCCTGCGCTCGGGCGGCATGACGCAGGAAACCCACGTCGAAGGGCGCGTTGTGAGCAACGAGCACGGCGCCCGACGCGAACTCGAGGAAGGCCGGCAGCGCCACGTCGATGGACGGCGCGTCGGCCACCATCGAGTTCGTGATGCCGGTCAGCACGGCAATGAAGGCAGGGATCGGGGCGTGCGGGTTGACCAGGGTCTGGAACTCGCCGAGCACTTCACCCCCGCGGACCCTCACCGCGCCGATCTCGGTGATCTGCGAGCCGATCTCCGGCGAGCCACCTGTGGTCTCCAAGTCGACGACGCAGAAGGTGACATCACGCAGCGGTCGCCCGAGCTCGTCGAAGCCGCGCTGCTCCTCCCAGCGTGCGGACAGTGGTGCGAAGCCAGGTCTCGCCGCCGACTCTGCGGTTGTCGAGGAGCCGGTCATGCCAACCGACGCTAGACCCGAGCACCGACACGGCCGGGGTGCCGCGCGGGCGCTACGCTGCCGCCCATGATTCCTGGGGCGGGCCAGCGCTTGCGGTGCGCGGGCTGCGGCAATCTGACCCGGTTCGACGTGACCAGGGCGCGTCGTACGACGGAGTACTGGCACTTCGACCTGGCCGGCGATCACCAGGTGGATGACATCGAACTCCTCGACGAGCAGGTCGAGCGGATCGCCTGCCGGTGGTGCGGCCGAAGCGACGCCATCGAAGTCATCGAGCGCACCTGATCGACATCGGTTCGGGGACCGGTGTCGGCGCCCTCTGCAAGGCTGCGCGAGCCAGCATCCCCCGGCGAGACGAAGGACGACGCCATGGCCGCGAACAGCCTGCATATCGACTGCGACACCTGCCAGGTGCGCGGGCTCGCCTGTCACGACTGCGTCGTGACCGTGCTGCTCGGACCACCACCGGAGCTGGGCTTCGACGCGGAGGATCGTGATGCGCTCAGCGCGTTGGCCGAGGTGGGCCTGATCCCGCCCCTTCGCATGGTGCATCCGCTGCCGAGTCCTCAGATCGAATCTGCATGACCAGGCTCGGAACGCTATCCGATCAAGCCTGGGAGTGTGACTTCCGATACTGAAGTTGCGGGTGTGACACAGGAGGTTATCGGTCACGACGACCGGCCGAACGCCTGGTTTGCCGGGTCCGGGGGCCGCGACTAGCCTGAAGCACTCAGTCCTCCGCCGCGCCCTCGCGTGGCGCTCACTTGGAGGGCTGCTCCTGGGGGAAGACGGCGACGCGGAAGGAGACCCTCGGCTCGTGCTTCACGACCGAATGCGGTTGCTGGCTGCGTTGACCTGTGTGCCAGTCATTGCCGCCCTTGCCCTCCTGCCGGCCACGCCGAGCAGCGCCGAGCCCGACATCGATGACGTGCGCGCCCGGGTCGACAAGCTCTACCACGAGGCGGAGCAGGCCCAAGAGCGCTATCACGACGCGAACCTCGAGCTCCAAGAGCTCACTCGGGACCTGTCCGCCCTCAAGGCGGACCAGGCCCGGCAGGACGTGCGGGTGTCCGGAGCGCGCGAAGTGGTCGAGGACTCCATCGTGAGCCAGTACGTCGGAGACGGGCTCTCGGCGGTGGGTCAGGTGATCGTGGCTGACGATCCGCGGTTGTTCCTCGGACAGCTCTCGACGATGTCGGCCTTCAACGACCTGCAGACCGGCCTCTACGACGACTACACCACCGAACTCACCGCGCTGAAGCTGCGCAAGCAGGCCACCGACCGACGAGCCGAGGAAGTGGCCGCGATCGAGAAGCGCCTCCTCGCCGAACAGGCCGAGGTCGACGAGGCGCTGGCATCGGCCAAGCAGGTGCTGAGTGAGCTGGAGGCCGAGGAGCGAGCCAAGCTTCTGGCGGCGCTCGGCGCCGGCGAGCCGATCAAGCTGCCGAGCAACATCCCGGCCGAGGGCAGGGCGGCGATCGCACTGAAGTACGCCATGGCTCAGGTCGGTGACAACTACAGCTACGGGGCCTCCGGCCCGAACGCGTTCGACTGTTCCGGGCTGACGATGATGGCCTGGGCGCAGGCCGGTGTCGGCTTGCCACACTCGTCGCGCGCGCAGTTCGGAGTCGGCACTCGGATCAGCCAGAGCCAGCTACGACCCGGCGACCTCGTCTTCTACTACAGCCCGATCAGCCACGTGGCGATGTACATCGGCAACGGCCTGATCGTGCATGCCGCGCGCCCGGGGTTGGGCGTGCGGGTCTCGCCGCTGCACTACATGCCGTACGTCGGCGCGGTCCGCGTCGGCTGACGGCTCGGCGCCGACGTGCCCGGTAGGGCAGCCCGAGGACTATCGGGCCTTGCGCTGGGCGTGCTGCTGACGGGTTGCACCACCCCCGTACCTCCTCGCGGGGAGTCTGCGGGTGAACCGACGGCGGGCTCAGCAGGGTTGTCGTCCGGTGTCTTGCCTGGCGAACCCGCGCCCACGGTGCGCCGTACCGACGCGGTCGTGGTCATCGGGGGAGCAGGCACCGACCTCGACTCGCTTGTTGCCGATGCGGGGATCGCACGTCGGGCCGCCCGGCGAGCGTGGCCCCGGTGGCAGGGCCGCCTGGTCATCGAGGTGACGCCGGGGCAGCGGGAACTGGCGGCCGCCGTGGGCGCGGACCCCGCGGCGTACGACGGAGTGGTCGCGGTGACCTCCACGCGCGATGGCTCCACGCGTCGCGACGACCCGATCCGGGTGTTCGTCAACCACGAGGAGCTCGTCACGATGAGCCCCGCCGAGGCCCGGTTGGTGCTCACCCATGAGGCCGTCCACGTCGCGCTGAGATCTCCGGTGACCGCGCTACCGATGTGGTGGGAAGAGGGCTTCGCGGAATACATCGCCGTCGGAGCTGCGACGCCGAAAGTGGCGGCCAAGGTCGACGCGACCCAGCGGGAAGCCCTGACCGGCTGGCTCAGATCGCGCGTCCGTGAGCGCAGCGTCCCCACAGCCGCCGAGCTGGCCGGGCCGCGAGCCGAGGCGGCGTACGCCGCTGCGTGGCTTCTGGTCGACACCATGACGCGGGAGAGTCGCGGATCCGGCCGCGCCGGCGCCCTGCCCGATCTACGCCGGTTCCACACGTTGCTGACCATGGGAGTGCCGGAGGGCGTGGCGTTCCGAGCGGCTCTCGGAGTCTCGCGTGGTGAGGTGCTGAGTCGCTGGCACAGGCGGTTGGTTCGACTCGGACTGTGAAGATGGGTGGCGTGCCGACCAACCACCACGATCCCGTGCCCGGTCCCGCCAGCGACGGTCGTCGCGTGGGCGGGCTGGTGGCGCTGACCGGCCTGGCCGGGTGCGTGGTCCTGGCGTGGTGGTGGGTGCCCTGGCAGCCGGTTCCTGGCGGCATGCCGGACCCGGTTCCGGCCGAGTCCGTGTTCAGCGCTGCCGAGATCGCGCGCGCGGAGGCATACTCCGGCGGCGCGCGCCTGCTCGGCTGGGCGGCGCTGGCCACGTCGATCGCGGTGGTCGCGCTGATCGGATTCACCGGCCGCGGGCGGCGGCTCGTCGTACCCGATCGTGGGCCGTGGTGGTGGCGGGCGGCTGCCGCCGTTGTCGTCGTACAACTCGTCGTGCGGATGGCGACCCTGCCCTGGTCGTGGGCTGTCCGGCGACGACGACTGGAGTTCGGCCTGACGACGCAGACGCCGGCCGGCTGGCTGCGCGACGTGGCACTCGGCTTCGCCGTCCAGTCGGTGGTGGCGGTCCTGGCTGTGCTGGTCATCGTGGGCCTGGCTCGGCGGTGGCCTCGGGCATGGTCCGCGATCGCCGCAGGAGTGCTGCTCGGTGCCACGATGGCGGCCTCGTTCGTCTACCCGGTGCTCGTCGAACCGCTCTTCAACCGGTTCGAGGCGCTGCCGGAGGGGCCGGTGCGTGCGGCGGTGCTGGCGTTGGCCGAGGCGGAGGGGGTGCGGGTCGACGACGTGCTGGTGGCAGACGCCTCCCGGCGTACGACCAGTTTGAACGCCTACGTCTCAGGCTTCGGGGCGACCAGGCGCGTCGTGTTGTACGACACCTTGGTCGAGGAGGTGCCGGTCGATCAGCTGGAGGCGGTGGTGGCGCACGAGCTTGCCCATGCGGTCAAGCACGACGTGCTGGTCGGCTCGCTCCTGGGCGGGTTGGCGGTCGTCTGCGGTGTAGGGCTCGCAGGGGTGCTGTGCTCAGCCAGGTCGCGAGCGCCGACACCCGACGCGGTGCCGCTCCTGCTGGCGCTGTGGGCGATCGCACTGCTGGCCGCAGCACCCGTGCAGAGCACCATCAGCCGACAGTTCGAGGCACGCGCGGATGTGGTCGCCGTGCGGGCGACCGGTGACGGCGCGGGCGCCGAGGCCCTGCAGCGCAGTCTCGCGCTGGCTGCGCTCTCCGACCCCACGCCGCCGCGCTGGGCACAGCTGTGGTTCGGATCCCATCCGACCGCGCTGGAGCGCATTGCCATCGCGCGGAGGTATTGAGGTTTCGGGGCACTGGATTCCGGGAGTTTGTGACGCCTCGACCGGATGTTTGTGACGCCTCGCGCAGAGTTGGTGACGCCTCGGCGGGGTTGCGTGGGGTGGGAGCTAGAAGGTGGAGGAGACCCAGTCGGAGAGCCCGACGTAGACGGTGTTGACCGCGTCACCGAAGAGGGTGACGCCGATGACGAGGGCTACGGCGATGAAACTGACCAGGATGCCGTATTCGGTCGACGTGGCACCGGCTTCGTCCTGGGTGGCACGTCGCGCGGCGCGTGCCTGGGGGAGGGTGAACATCGTGGGCCTACCAGCCGGCCACGGTGTCTTGGAGGCCCTCGAAGAAGCTGTTCAAGGCTCCTCCGAACGCACCCACGCCGCCGATGAGGATGACCGCGATCAACGCCACGAGCAGGGCGTACTCCGTCGCAGTGGCGCCACGCTCAGACTCGCGCCGGCTGACCAGCGCGCTGAGGCAGATCAGCGCGTTATGCAGTTTGTCGGACATGTGGTTGCCGGACATGGAACGCCCTCCGAGGCCCTCGAGATCTTGATGTGATATGCGAGACGTATGTCTCACAAGTAAAGATACTCGTTTATGCAGGAATTTCTGCGCATCCGACAAATGGGTCGAGCCCGTGTCATCCGTTCGGATGACCGCCCACGCCGCCCGTAATGACTACTCGCGGCCGGGCAGGAGGCCCGATTGGACGGCTTTCATGACCGCTTGGGCCCGATTTGCTGCGCCGAGCTTCTCGTAGATGCGGGAAATGTGGGTTTTCGCGGTCGACTCGGAGATGAAGAGCTGGCGCGAGATCTGGGCGACCCCGAGACCCTCCGCGAGCAGCTCGAGGATCTGGGACTCGCGGTCGGTGAGCCGAGGGCCTTGCGGTTGCATCCGGCGCTGCATGGCACCCGCTAGATCCTTCGCGGTGAACGAGCGCGGGGACACTGCGGCGTGGCGCGCGGCCGAGACGACGTCGTCCCCAGGGGCGTCCTTGGACACCAGGGCCGATGCGCCGGCGTCGAGGGCCCCGAACAGCGTGTCGTCACCGGCGTACATCGTGAGCACGACGATGCCCAGGTCTTCGTGGTCCTCGCGCATCGCACGAGCCAGATCCAGCCCACTCCCATCGGGAAGTCGTACGTCGGTGACCAGAACCTGTGGCACCGTGCCTGCGAGGCTTTGACGAGCATCTGCGAGGGTTCCCGCCTCGGCCACGATCTCGAAGTCACCGGTCCGTTCGAAGGCGCGCCGCAGACCCTGGCGAATCAGCTCATGGTCGTCGACGAGCATCACGGTGATCATGGGAGGTTCCTCTCGGAGGCGACAGTGTCGGTTCGGGTCGGGGCCGGTCCGAGCGAGGGCGGCTCGGTGGGACCGGCCTGTGGCATGCCCGGTCCCATGAGGTGGGGACTTGCCGAGAGGGAGTTGACGTGGACGCGGGTGCCGCCTCCGGGGGGCGAGGACAGCTCCAGGATCGCATTCACGCGGTCCGCACGCTCGCGCATGGTGAGTAGTCCGTAGTGGCCTTCTCGTTGCTGCGGCGCTTCGGTCCCGCTGCCGTCGTCCCTGATGTCGAGCGAGAACTCGTACCCGTCGGTGCGCAGCGAGACCCACAGGTTTTCGGCATCGGCGTGCTTGCGCACGTTCGACACCGCCTCCTGGGTGATCCGGAGCAGCTCGGCCTGCACCTTGGCAGACAGGGGCGGACCGGTCACCTGGGTGTCCACGTGACCCAACAGCCCGCTGCGGATCGCGGCCTCCTCGACGTAGGCGCGCAGCGCGAGTCCGAGGTCGGTGTCCAGGGCCCGCACGGTCCGGAGATCGAAGATGGAGTGCCGCAACTCGCTGACGACTCTGGTCACCTCGCCGCGAAGCACCCTGGCAGCGGCGTGCACGCGGGGGTCGTCGGAGGTCGCCGAGAGTTCGTCGATCGCATACCCCAGCGAGGCGACGTCCTGAGCGACCCCGTCGTGGATCTCGCGCGCCAGACGCTGACGCTCCTCGGCCGTAGCGACCTCGCGAACGTCGTCGAACAGCAACGCCGTGTCAAGTGGCACGCTGTGCGCCTCCAAGACTCCTTCGACGACCCGCGCCAGCTCGGTCTCGCTCACCTCGGGGGCGGCGGTCACCAGCACGACCCCGACGTTGTGCTCCCCGACGCGCACCGGGAAGGCCGTTCCTGCGGGCCCGGAGCGGTGCCGGCGGGACTTGCGCGCTCGCTGCGCCGCCTCGAGGTCGGCTTCGGTGGGCAAGGACGCGTCGTCACCGGCAAGGAAATTGAAACCACCACAAGATGAGTCCACGAACAGCAGCACCCGGGTGGCCGTGCCGCTGACCATGATCTCGCGAACGAGGGTGGACGCTGCCGACTCGGTGTCGAGGCCACCGGACAGCGCCTGGGAAACGGCGTGCAACTTTGTCATCAGGCGGTGCGCTTCGAGGTAGGGCGCCTGCACCTCTTCCAGCCTGCGCAGGGAGCGCGTCTGCAGGCTCGCCAGGAGGCCGGCCGCGACCCCGACCGACAACCACGTGAGACTGCCCTGGATCGACTCATTGCTGACGTTCAGCGCGTCCGCGCTCACGGCGAGGGCCCCGATCATCGCCAACGTGGCGAGGCCGCCGTTCAAGCACGTCACCCAGCCGGCCCGGATTCCTGCGGCCAAGGGGGGCGCGATGAAGTACGGCAACAAGGTCTGGATCGAGCCCGAGGTCGAGGCGATCAGGGCCGCTGCGAGCATGCCCTCGGCGACGGGGATCAGCCGCACCAGGACCGGTGGAGCGTACGCATCGAGGGTGGAGGCGATCGCGCCGATCACCACGAGTGCCATCAACAGCGCACCCACCTGGTCGAAGGTGCCGGCGCTCACCGTCAGCCCTGCTGCCAGTGAGAGGACGAACACGCGGGCAGCCGTCGCGATCCGCCAGCCGAGAATCTGCTGGCTCGGAGTGCGCCCTCGAAGTTCGCGTGCGTTCACGGTTGAACTTTAGGGCTCTGCGCACTCGGTTCGCGGCCGGACACTCGAAGCAAGCATCACTGCTGCGAACTGAAGAAGCTCATCGTCTCCAGCACGACCGGCCCCAAGATCACGACGAACAGGGAGGGAAGGATGAAGAAGACCAACGGGAACAAGATCTTGACGGGCACCTGCTGAGCGCGCTCCTCGGCACGTTGTCGGCGCTTGGACCGCATCTCCTTGCTCTGCACACGCAGCACGCGAGCAACGGGAATACCGAAACTGTCGGCCTGGACCATCGCCAGACAGAAGGACTTCAGGTCGGGCATCGTGGTGCGCTCGGCCATGGCGCGCATCGCTTCCATCCGGCCGACGCCTATCTGCATCTCCTGCAACAGCCGCGCCAGCTCTTGGGCCAACGGTCCGGTGGTCTCTTTGGCGACTCTGCTCACGGCCGCGTCGAAGCTCAGTCCCGCCTCGACCGAGATCGTCATCAGATCTAGAGCATCGGGGAGCTCGTTCTGCATGACCTGCTCGCGCTTCTGACCGGCGTTGTTGAGCAAGATGTTGGGCAGTCCGTAACCGAACGCCGCGGCGAGGGCAGCCACCACAACCACCACAGCTGGAGACTTCCCGGTGGCGGCGGCCCACGCGAACGCGACCAGCGAGAAGCTGCCCAGCCCGAGGACTTTCAACCCGATGATCCGGTTGACGTCCCAGCCGGTCGGGTTGCCCGCGACATCGAGTCGGTGTTGGAGCTTGGCTTCGGTGTCGGAGCGGGTCAGTTGCCGCCCGACGCCGACCAAGCGTTCGCCCAAGGGCGCGATGACTCGCTCGGAGAACGGCCGGTCGAGTTCCCGGAGATCTGGCTCCGGTCCACGATCCAAGGCCTTGATGGCGTCGATCGACCGGCCGGTCGCGCGCCGAGCCTCCTCGCGCGCGATGAAGAACCAACCGACGAGGAGCAGGCTCGCGAAGAGCAGCAACCCACCCAGGGTGAGCAGCAGGCCGGGCGCGGCGGACGAGGTCACCTCACACCTCGACCTTCACGATGCGCGAGAGCACGAAGGCTCCACCTGCCAGCAGGGCGATGCCGACACCCAGCATGGCCATGCCGAGCGGCTCGGTGAGCAGGGGTTTGATGAACTCCGGGCGGAACGCGGCGACGTAGGTGAACATCAGCACCGGAAGCGCGCCGAGGATCCAGGCGGACACCCGGCCCTCGGCGCTGAGCACGCCCACCTGCCGGCGAAGGTACTCGCGCTCACGAAGGGTCTCCGAGACGGTCGTGAGCAGCTCGGCCAGGTTGCCGCCCACCTCCCGCTGGATCCGCATCGCCATGACGACCCAGGCGAAGTCCTGGCTGTGCATGCGCTCTGCGACGTTCCCTAGCGCGTCGGTGATGTCGATACCGAGGCGCTGCTCGATCAGCACGCGACGCAGCTCACCGGCGATGGGTTCTGACCCCTCGCGCACGACGGTCTCGATCGCTTGGCCGGCCGAGAGTCCGGCCGAGAGCCCGCCGGCGATGAGCTGCAAGGTGGCGGCCAACTGAGCATGGAAGGCATCCAGGCGCTTGCGCGCCCTGCGCCCGAGGTAGGCCCAAGGCACTACGAGGCCGAACGTCATCAGCACGACCATGAAGACGGGGCCGCTGAGCACCAGGCCGATCAGCCCCGACGACAGCAGCACGGCAGCGTGGAGTAGTAACCACTCTGCCGATGTGATGCTCAGCCCGGAGCTCGTGAGGCGCTCGGTCAGCCTCGTCTCGAAGCTGCCCCGCAGCAGACCTTGGGCGACAGTGAGGGCTTGTTCGCGCAGGTCGATGCGAGCCTTCTCCGCATGGCCCGGATCCGGCCCGACCTGAGATTGCAGCGGCGCTTGGTCGCCACGGGAGTAGTGCTCGATCTGCCGCATAGCCAGTGAGGGGCCCCGCTCTGTGACAAGCATCAGCCAAGCGATCCCCGCCAAGCCCACAGCCAGGATGAGGGCCCCGACCCACAAGAACCCGCCGCCGACGACCATCGAGGGAGGGGCCACGGGCCGCGCGCCCTGGGCTCGAACGGGAAGGCGCACCAATGCCGTGTCGGAGTACGCCTGGCCCTGCGCCACCAGCGACACCCGCAAGTCGGCTTCGGTCCGGTCGTCGGCCGGACGCTGCACAGTGATGAGCAGTTGGGTGGACAACAGCTCGGCTTGGGCAGCGAAGGCAGCCGCCAACGAGTCGGGATCGGAAGCGATCACGTCGCCGCCGGTGGACTCCGCGAGGTTGGTCATCAACGCGCGTTGCGTGGGTTCTTGGTCCAAGGCGACCACGTCCACGACAACTCCGTTGTCGAGTGCGGCCCGGATCGCCTCATCGATCGACGTCCCGTTGCCTTCGTCCTTTCCGTCGGAGAGCAGCAGGACCGAGCGGGCACCGGAGGATCCCGCCACGTCGACGGCTTGCTGTACGGCGTCGTAGACCCGGGTCCCCAACGTGAGCGAGAGTCCGTCGATGGCGTTGGCGACTCCCGTGTGATCCGTGCTCGGCTCCGCAATGACGTTGACGGTGTCGGAGAACGTCAGCAGGCCGATCTCGACATCCGCCGGCACGTCGGCGATGAACGCCTTGGCCGCCGCCTTCGCAGACGCGAACTTCTGATCGCGGGCCATGCTGTTGCTGGCATCGAGCGCGAGTACCACCGTGCGCTGGATGTCGCCGGTCATCACCTCGTCGGCCGTTGCGGGCACTGCGAGCGCGTCGAGTTCAACCCGGACCGAATCCAGGTCCGGGGTCACGTCTTGGGGGATGCCGACGAGGATCGACATCTGGGAGCCGTCGGCCGAGGGCTCGACGAAGTCGATGTTGATCCTTTCGGCGGCCATCGCGGGAGCCGACAGGTTCAGCACCAGCACGATCACCGCGACGACACCCGCCAGCGTGCGGCGCCCAGTCCTCGCTCGCCCAGTCCTCGCTCGCCCAGTCACCGCTCGCCCAGTCACCGCGCGTACTGCCCCTCCGCGAAGAGCCCAGGATCGACCTGCACGCCATGGTCGGAGAGTCGGTCCAAGAAGCGGGGACGCAATGCGGTGGGTCGCAGGTGCCCCAGCGATCGACCGAAGTCGTCGTAGCCGGCGGAGTAGTCGAAGACGAAGACGTCCTGCAAGGTGATGACGTCGCCTTCCATCCCCACGACCTCGGTGATCGCGGTGACGCGACGGCTGCCGTCCTTGAGCCGCGCCTGCTGGATGATCAGGTTGATCGCCCCAGCGATCTGTTCCCGGATCACGCGGATCGGCAGGTCCATCCCTGCCATCATCACCATGGTCTCGACGCGACCGAGTGCATCGCGAGGCGAGTTCGCGTGAACCGTGGAGATCGAGCCGTCGTGGCCGGTGTTCATCGCCTGCAGCATGTCGAGCGCGGCGGCGTCGCGGATCTCGCCCACGACGATGCGATCCGGGCGCATGCGGAGCGAGTTCCGGACCAGGTCGCGGATCGTGATCTCGCCCTTACCCTCGATGTTCGCCGGCCGCGACTCCAGGCGCAGGACGTGGTCTTGATGCAGTCGGAGCTCGGCGGCATCCTCAATCGTGATGATGCGCTCGTTGTCGGGAATGAACGACGAGAGCACGTTGAGGGTGGTGGTCTTCCCGGTGCCGGTGCCTCCGGAGACCAAGACGTTGAGTCGTCCCTTGATGCACGCCTCAAGCACCCGAGCGGCGTTGTCGGGCAGTGTGTCGAAGGCGATCAGGTCCTCGATGGTGAACGGATCGGCCGCGAACTTCCGGATGGTGAGTTTCGAACCATCCAGCGCGAGCGGCGGGATGATCGCGTTGATGCGGCTGCCATCTGCGAGCCGCGCGTCGACCATCGGACTGGTCTCGTCGACGCGCCGTCCAACCTTGGCGACGATCTTCTCGATGGTGCGCCGTAGATGGGCTTCGTCGGCGAAGGTCGCCTCGGCCCGGGACAGCTGACCGTCGCGCTCGATCCAGATGTCGTCATGGCTGTTGACCATGATCTCGGTCAGGGTCGGATCGTGGAGGAAGGGTTCGAGGGGCCCGTAGCCCAAGATGTCATCGGCGATCTCTTGGGACAAGCGGTTGCGATCGCTGCCCGACATGGGCTGCTGGCTCGAGGAGATCGCTCCCTGCAGCGACGCTCGCACCAGTTGCTCGAGCTCCGACTGAGTCATATCGACGTCGTAGAGCTGGGGGCCGACCTTCTCGACGAGTTGCGCGTGGACCAGGCGCTTCACCTCGGCGAACGGGTCGCGCTTGGCGATGCGTCGCCGCATGGCGCTGGCCGTCGAGCGTTCGCCCTGGGCTGGAACGGCGGGCTTGGCCTGCTCGCGCTGCGCTTTCGCGATGCGATCCGACAGGCTCATGATCAGGTCACCCGCTTCAAGCGCCGGAAGAACCGTGGCTCACGAGCCGGAGGCTCGGCGTCCTCGGGGGCCCCATGGACCAGGCTGCGGGCGAGATCGACGATGGCCAGACTCACCGGGTGGCGAGGCTGGCTGGCGACCAGGGTCTCGCCGCGGTTGACCGAAGCCAGGACCTCGCGACTGGTCGGGATCGAGGATGAGATCGCGAGACCGAGGGTCTTCTCGAACTCTGCCGGAGTAAGGCCGACCTTCGCGTCGGCTCGGTTGAGCACGAGTCGCCAGATGCCTCGAGACATGTTGAGCAGATCCAGGGTGCCTGTCGCCATCTTGAGGTTCTTCAGGGCGGGGATATCCAGGGTGCCGACCAGAACGAGGTACTCGCTCTGGTCGAACGCGCTCAGGGCGAGGTCGTCGAAGGCGGGAGATGTATCGACCACGACCACGTCGAAGGCGGTCTTGAGGGTCTGCAGCACGGTGGAGACCTGCTCGGGCGACACCGAGTCGCGCGCTTCGAGGTGCAGCGGCGCGGCAAGGATCTTCAGCCCGCTGTGATGCTCGGTCAACAAGGCCAGCACCCCGGTTGTGTCGATCGCCCCCCGCAACGACTCGATGTCGGACAGCGAACGGGTCGGGAACAGCTGGAGCATGATCGCGACGTCGCCGCCTTGGACATCGAGATCGACGATGCAGACCCGCTGATCCAGAGATTGGAACGCCGCCGCGAGGTTCGTCGCAATCGTCGACTTGCCGACGCCACCCTTGGTGGAGAACACGGTAATCAGGCTGCCCCGGTGTTCGCTGGTCTCGGCCGGTGCCGTGGCCGGCGACCGCATGGCCTCGGCCAACGTGTGGGCCCGTCGAACCGCGTCGACCAACGGTTCGAGCTCCCGAACGGCAACGACGTCGCGCACGCCCGAACGCATCGCGTTGGCGAGCACATTCGAGTCCAGCCGCTTGCGGATCAAGATCACGCTGGTTGCCGGACGGGCGATCCGCACGCTGTCTGCGAAACGAGTGGCCAGGTTCATCGGGACGCTGGCACCCAACACCACCGCGCACTCGTCGGGGTGTTCGTAGAGGTAGGCGTCCAGCTCATCCAAGGAGGACACCGAGGCGACCTCGCCGGGGATCACGGTGACGACCTCCTCGACCAGGGTCCGGTCGGATTCCACCAAGATCGTCATGGGCGCACCCCGAACAGCTCGGGGAACAGATCCCGGGCAGTGACGCCGCGGGTGTCTTGGACCGATGAGTCGTCGGTCAGCAGGCCGAAGGCGATCTCGCTGTTGCGTGCAGCGAAGAGGATCTTCTCGGCCTCCGCTTGAGTGACGGCCAGCGTCAAGATGGTGCGTGGGATCGCGCTGTCGCCCGACTCTTGGTCCGCGGCGTCGCCTTCGGAGGTGACAGTCGTGTCACCAACCCCGATCACCAGCACCCGGGTGGCGATCACTCGGGTGGACGTGCTCAGTTGGCGCTCGTCGCCTTCCGGGGTGACCAGCCGCGGATCGGCGGAGGCGAAGATGGCGACTTCGGAGCCGTTGTCCACGAACCCGGCCACGCGGGCGGGGTCACTGAGCTCGACGCTGATCGCCATCTTTCCGGACGGGATCGGCAGTAGTCCGCCGGAGCCCGGTTGGCCGAAGTTCTGTGCCAGGATCTGCTCGCCCGGATAGATCAGCCCAGTGGCGACTTTCCCCTCGAGGGACTTGAGCGACGACAACGCCCCCTCGACCCGGGCCGCGCTGGGGATGCGCTTGGTGACGAACTTGCCGCCAGCTTGAGCGTCGGCCACGGACTCGTTGACTTCGACGACCTCGTCAGCGACGAGAACCTCGACCAGCTCCTGACCCTGGGTGGCGCGGGCGTCGATGCCGCGGACGTACATCACGATCAGCAGCGTGCCGAGCGCGGCGACCAACACGGCCGCGACCAGCAGGACGTTGCGGCGTGGCATCAGCGAGCATCCTTCGTTCGACTGGCACGCGCGCGAGCGGCGAGCGGCCAGTGGTCCACACGTTCAGTCCACATCACTAGTCCACGAGTCCGATGACCTTGGTACCGACTCCGAGATAGTCCATGGTGGGAACGTCGGCGACGCTCTCGGGAAGTGCATCGGCATTGAAGAACACGATGTTGACCCTTTCGAGTGACCGAATCCCTCCGCGAGAGGGCAGGTAGAACCCGTTGTAGTTGCTGCCTCCGCTGGGCCCGGTGATGAACGCGGGCCGGAAGTCCACGATCTGGTAGCCGCCGCTCCCGCTCGGACTGGTGCCGAGGACGGGAGCCCAGAAGAAGCGCGGCGAGGCGAAGATGCTGCCTCGGACGACCGCCCCGCCGGAGTACCCGGCACCCAAGAAGCCGCCGGTCGCTCCCGGGCGCAGGAAGCAGTCGAGAGTGTCGTTGTTGATCGTGCGGGTGCCGATCGAGCCGCCGAAGCGGATCACGAGGCTCGAACCGCAGCCGGCGGTCGTGGGCGCTGCCAACCTCGGGGTGACGGCACTCCCGGAGAGCAGGCCGTCCTGGGTCGCGTCGGCAGGCACGCCGGAACCGAGTTCGGGATCCCGGCTGACGCAGTTGGTCAGGTCGTTGAGAGCGCCCGGGGTGGAGCTGACGGCGCCTCCTGTGCCGCCCGAACACTGCCAGGCCGGGCTGCCTCCGGTGAATCTGGTCACCGAGAAGTCGAGGCCGAGAGCCAGGTTGCGCGCGAGGTTGCCGGCGGCCGACGAGTTGGCTTGCCGGGGCAGATCCAGAGTCCCGAAGTCGCCCGCGCCGGCCCCGGTGTCGCAGTGGAGGGTCAGATCGCCGATGACCAGCCGCAGTGCCGGGCTCGCTCCGGACCAAGTGGTGCCTCCGTCTTGAGACACGCGGACGTACCACTCTCCGGCGGTCGCCCGAACGGCCGCGGGGATGCGGAGGCGTACCCGATCGGCGCGCACCTGGAACGGATTCGCCTCGACATGCTGATCCGACCCGCCGACGGCGGTGCTGAAGGCCACCGACGTCACTGCCGACAACTGGGATCCGCTGATGCTGAGGGTCGAGCCGCCGGAGTTCGCCCGAAGCGACGTCGGCGTCATCGAGACCGGTTGCGGTTGGGGATCGACAGGATCGTCCTCGCGCAGTGCGGGGACACCACCCGATCCGCCCGAAGAATCGGGCACCAGCGAATGCGCGCCGTAGTCGCACCCGGCTGAGACGTAGGCGGGGAGGATCCCGTGTCCGCGGGGACTGTAGACGGCTGCTTCGGCGTACGCCGGAACGTCGACGCTGTCCTCGTCGGGGGCCAGGGCACGGGCCAGACCGAAGTTGACTCGCGCACGAGGAGCCCACAACTTGACCGTCCACCCCGAGCAGACGATCTTTCCGTTGAACTGATCTCCGTCATTGAGGTCGATCGGCGCCTGCAGGTCGACCTCGTTCCCGGCGGCTGTGAGCATGCGCGATGCCACACTCTTCGCGGACGCGGAGCACCCGTCGGTGCCATCGAGCTCGGCTGCCGCCGCAAGGACCGCGAGGTCGACGTTGGACTGCAGGGCCGCACGCTTGGCATAGACCTGTCCCATGTCCACGGCGATAGCTCCCACGCCCAACAGCACCAGCGACAAGATCGCGACCAGGACGGCAGTCGCACCTTGCTCAGGGTCGTCGGGTCGTGTGCGGCCGGCGTGCCGAGGCCAGGACTTCCGAGAGGTCGTCGACATCAGCAGTCCTCGACGTCCTCGACACGTGAGGTGGCGCTTTGCCTGATGAAGCGGGGGGTCGGGACCAGCCCGCCGCCGATCTGGTGCACTCGGAAACGAACGAAGACGGTGACGTCGTCACCGGCCTCGGGTGGGTTCGTGTCGCTGAAGCGCCGAGCCACGCCGACGCGACCTGCCGCGGCACTGCCGACGCGACTGCGCACCACGGCGTTGTTGGCGCTGGTGTTGCAGGGGTCGACGGCGTAGCGCCGAGCACCCTCACGCACCGCGTGCTCCGCGACCTGGAAGGACCAGAACCAGATGGAGAACTGGATGATGCCGATCACGAGAGTCAGCAGCACCACGGCCACCAGACCGAACTCGAGCGCCGCTGCACCGCGGTCGGTGCGCTCAGTGGCTTCACGACGAGGTGGGCGGGGCGCACGGAACGATGCCACGCTCAACACTCCTCGTCCTGGGGGAACTGACCTGGGGAACTGACAAGGCAGACCTGGGTGACTTCGGGCCTGACTCTCTAGTCAGCAGACACTCCAGAGTAAAGGCCGGGAATGCTCATTCGCCGGTCATCGGAGGAATGTGTGCCCGGTGTCTTTTCGCCCGGTGGGCGCGATCAGCGGGCGTAGAGCCGGGCGATGTCGTCTTTGAAGTCGCGCATCACGACGGTGCGCTTGAGCTTCAGACTCGGGGTCAAGGCGCCGCCTTCCTCGGTCCAATCGACCGGCAGGATCTCGAACCTGCGGATCGACTCGGCTTGAGAGACGGCCTTGTTGGCTTCGGCGACTGCGGTTTCGATCTCGGCGCGGACCTCGGGTTCCACGGAGTACTCCGCCAGCGACCGAACCGGTGTGTCGTGAGCGCGTGACCATGCCAGGCACGCCTCGTGGTCCAGGGTGATCAGCGCTGCGATGAACGGCTGCCCGTCCCCGACGACCAGGCACTGGCCGACCAGTGGGTGTGCCCGCACGCGGTCTTCCAAGATGGCGGGCGCGACGTTCTTGCCGCCGGCCGTGACGATGATCTCCTTCTTGCGACCGGTGATCTTCACGAATCCCTCGTCGTCGATCTCACCGATGTCGCCGGTGCAGAACCAGCCGTCACGAAAACCCGACGACGCGTCTGCGCTGGGGGGGCCGTCGGGGTTCCAGTAGCCCGAGAACACCTGGGCGCCGCGGAAGAGGAGCTCCCCGTCCTCGGCAACGCGAGCAGCGGTGCCGGGGAAAGGCCGGCCCACGGTTCCGATCTTGACGGCCGAAACGGTGTTCACCGTCAGAGCTCCGGTCGTCTCGGTGAGGCCGTACCCCTCCAGCACGGTCAGGCCCAGGCCCCGGTAGAAGTGACCGAGTCGTTCACCCATCGGAGCGCCGCCCGACACGGCGAATGCGCAGCGTCCGCCGAGGGCCGCGCGGAGTTTTCCGTAGACCAGCCGTGAGAAGGCGGCATGCTGGGCGCGCACCCGGATCGGCACTCGTCCGGAGTCGAGTGCGCGTGAGTAGGTGATCGCCACCTCGGCGGCGCGTTCGAAGATCCGGCCCTTGCCTTCCGCGGTCGCCTTCTGCGAGGCGGTGTTGAACACCTTCTCGAACACGCGTGGGACGGCCAGGACGAACGTCGGCCGGAATTCACGGAGGTCATCACCGAGCCGGCTGATGTCGCGGCTGTGTCCGACGCGAACCCCGGCTTTGACGCAACCGATCTCGATGATGCGGGCAAAGACATGCGCCAACGGCAGAAACAGCAAGGTCGCTGCGTCCTCGTCCGCGAAGAGCTCTGGGAGCAGCTCGACCGCCACGTCCAACTCGAACATGAAGTTGCCGTGGGTGAGGTGGCAGCCCTTCGGAGCCCCGGTTGTTCCGGAGGTGTAGATCAAGGTCGCGAGATCGTCGGGCCGGGCGTGGGTCCGACGAGCTTCGAGCTCGGCATCGCCGATCTCTTCGCCCAGCCGGCCAAGCACTTCGACCGCGTTGTCCTCCATCGACCAGACGTGGATCAACTCCGGCGTATCCGCCCGCACCGTAGCAACCCGGCCCACGTGTTCGGTTCGCTCGGCGACGATGGCAACGCAACCGGAATCCGCCAGGATCACCCGCAACTGGTCCGAAGCGGAGGTCTCGTAGATCGGCACGCTCACGGCACTCGCGAACCAGATCGCATAGTCGAACAGGGTCCATTCGTACCGGGTGGCCGCCAGGATGCCGATCCGGTCACCGGGCTGGATGCCCGCAGCGATCAACCCCTTCGCCACGCGCGAGACCTCGGCGAGGAATTCAGCCGATGT
>JAKFXV010000024.1 GCA_021731205.1 Nocardioides sp.
GGAGTGGGTGTCGGGGTCGGCTCCGGCTCCACCGTCGGCGTCTTCTCGGGCTTGGGTGTCCGTGTCGGCTTCGGGGGAGCGGGTGCGTGGCCGGTCGACGGCGCCTCGCCGTCGACGTTCGCCGGCGGCGGGAAGTTCTCGATCTCGAGGCCCTCCATCAGCCGACCCATGACATCGGTCCAGGTGCGCGCGGGATACGACCCTCCGAAGTACTCCGGCAGGTAGCCCTCGAGCTGTTCTCGGCCCTTGCCGCGGACGTACATCACCGCGGTCGCCAGCTGCGGGGTGTATCCGACGAACCACGACGAGGACACCTCGCCGAGAGCGTTGGTGGCGGTGCCCGTCTTGCCGGCTGCGGGACGGCCCAGCGCTCGAGCTGCGCTCCCGGAACCGTTGCGAACCACCTGCTGCAAGGCGTACGACACGTCGGCAGCGATGTCGGGGTCCAGCGCGGTCGTGGTGGAGACCTTGTGTCGGTAGGACTCCTCGCCCGATCGTTCGGTGACCCGTTCGATCACGTGCACCTGCGCCGCCTCGCCCTGGTTGGCGATCGTGGCGTAGGCGTTGGCCATGTTGATCGGGCTGACCTGCGCAGATCCAAGCGCCACACCCGTGACCGCCTGCAGATCGATGGAGGCTCTTGGAATCCCGAACTTCCCCGGCTCGTTGCCGGGAATGCCCATGGCCGCGGCGGTGTCGATGATCTTCTCCGGGCCGAACTCCATGCCGAGGGTCATGTCGACGAAGGCGGTGTTCACGGAGTTCTCGGTGGCCTGGACCATCGAGATCCGGCGGCCGTAGGACCGGTTGCCCTGGTTCTCGACGTCGGTGCCGTCGGCGAGTTGGTACGGCGAGTTCCCGTCGAAGGTGTCCTTGAGCGAGAAGCCTTCGGTGATCGCCGTCGCGATCGCGAAGGCCTTGAACGTCGACCCGGCCATGCCGCCGGCAGAAGCCCAGTTGATCTCTGACTTCAAGAAGTCGTGGCCGCCGTAGAACCCGCGCAACGCCCCGGTGCCCGGCTCGACGCTGGCCACGGCGATGTGCAGGTTCTTGCCGAATCCTTCCGGTCGTTGAGCGGCTACACCGTCGGCGGCCGCGGCCATCGCCTCCGGGGTGAACGTGGTCGTGATCCGCAGCCCGCCGCCGTCGATCTTGTCCTCGGGGTAGCCGAGTTGGATCAGCTCGTTGCGAACCAGGCGCAGCATGTGGCCCTTCTGGCCGCCGTACTGACTCTCAGACCGGATCCGCGGGAACTTCGGCAGTTTGGTCTTGGCGATCTCGGCGTCGATCTCGCTCAAGGTCTCCATCTCGACCATGCCGTCCAGGACGAAGTCGAAACGGGCCTTCAAGGCAGCCTCGTTCTCAGGTCCGTTCGCCGGGTCGAACCGCGTCGGGTTGTTGATGATGCTTGCGAGCACCGCGCTTTGCCGGAGGTTGAGCCGCCGCGCCGGCTTGTCGAAGAACGTCTGTGCCGCGGCCTCGATGCCATAGGCGCCGCGACCGAAGTAGATCGTGTTGAGGTAGCCCTCGAGGATCTGCTCCTTGGACCGCTGCCGTTGCAGTTTCAGTGAGAGCAGGGCTTCCTTGGCCTTGCGCTGCAAGGTGCGCTCTTGGGTGAGGTAGAGGATCTTGACGTACTGCTGGGTGATCGTCGACGCGCCCTGGACCGGACCTCCCTGCGCATTGCGGAAAGCCGCACGCAGAATGCCCTTCGGGTCGATGCCGCGATCGGTCCAGAAGCTCCGGTTCTCGGCTGCGACCACGGCGTCCTTGATCTCCTGGGGCATCTCCGCGAGCGGAATGGACTCGCGGTTCTGCTTGGCGAACATCCCGAGCTCGGTCTTGCCGTCGGCGTAGTAGATCTTGGTCGTCTGGGTCTCGAAGTCCTTGTTGGGATCGGGGATCTCCGTGCGGTTGTAGGCGACGGCGAACGCACCGATGCCGGTGAGCACTCCGACCAGGCCGAGGATCAGACTCCACACGAGCAGTCGCTTGAGAATCCGCCGCCCGCCACCATTGCCACGGCCGCTGGCGCGGCCACCGGCGGTCCTGACCGACCGCCTCGAGGCGGTGGAGGAAGCCCGCTTCGGGCGTCGCCCCGAACTGCGACCCGATCTGGGGGAGGACTTCTGCGGCCCCCTTCGGGAGGGACGCTGTGGTGGCCGGCTCATCAGGTCGAGGGTACGGGCAGCGCCAGCGCCGACCCAACTCACCTCGCGGTGACGCAGCCCACGTTGTCGGCCTTGGCAATCCGGGCAGATATATCGCTACGATAGATCGCATGGCACAGCGCGGCGACACCATCGAGCTCGCGATCCTCGGATTGCTGCACGAGTCGCCGATGCATGGTTACGAGTTGCGCAAGCGGCTCAACCTGATGCTGGGGTGGGGCAGGATCTTGTCGTACGGCTCGCTCTACCCGGCGTTGAAGAAGATGCTGCGCCAGTCGTGGATCGAAGAGACAATCCCCGACGTTCCGGCCGTGACGCTGCGCCCGCGCATCGTCTACCAGTTGACTCCCGCAGGTCACGCGGAGTTCGAGCGCCTGATGGGCGAGGTAGGCCCGGCGACCTGGGAGGACGACAACTTCGGCATCCGCTTCGCCTTCTTCAGCCGCACCGAGGCGGAGACCAGGCTTCGGGTGCTGGAGGGTCGCCGCACCCGACTCCAAGAACGGCTCGACCGGGTCCAGCAGCAGTTGGCCATGACCCAGGCCGAGATGGATCAGTACGCCGCCGAGCTCTCGCGACACGGAGTCGAATCCGTGGAGCGCGAGGTGCGGTGGCTCAGCGACCTGATCAACGCCGAACGCAAGGACGGCGCCCCCTAGATGTCACTACCAAGTCATAAGGAGAGCCCCATGGGTTCCATCCGCGTAGCAATCGTCGGAGTCGGCAACTGCGCAACGTCGCTGATCCAAGGCGTCGAGTACTACAAGGACGCGGACCCCGCGGGCACGGTGCCGGGTCTGATGCACGTGATGTTCGGGGAGTACCACGTCCGTGACATCGAGTTCGTCGCTGCGTTCGACGTCGACGCGAAGAAGGTCGGCTTCGACCTCTCGGAGGCGACCCAGGCCTCGGAGAACAACACCATCAAGATCTGCGACGTGCCGCCCACCGGGGTGATCGTGCAGCGCGGCCCGACCTACGACGGACTGGGCAAGTACTACCTCGAGACGATCGAGCAGTCCGACGCCGAGCCGGTCGACGTGGTCGCCGCCCTGCGCGAGGCCAAGGCCGACGTACTCGTGTCCTACCTGCCGGTCGGGTCCGAACAGGCCGACAAGTTCTATGCCCAGTGCGCCATCGACGCCGGCGTGGCCTTCGTCAACGCCCTGCCGGTCTTCATCGCCTCGGACCCGGAGTGGGCCGCGAAGTTCGAGGCGGCCGGCGTCCCGATCATCGGTGACGACATCAAGTCCCAGGTGGGTGCCACGATCACCCACCGGGTGCTGGCCAAGCTGTTCGAGGACCGCGGCGTCGTGCTCGATCGCACCTACCAGCTCAATGTCGGCGGCAACATGGACTTCAAGAACATGTTGGAACGCGACCGGCTGGAGTCGAAGAAGATCTCCAAGACCCAGGCCGTCACGTCCAACCTCAACCACGACCTCGGCGCCCGCAACGTCCACATCGGGCCCTCGGACTACGTCCAGTGGCTCGACGACCGCAAGTGGGCCTACGTCCGGCTCGAGGGTCGCGCGTTCGGTGACGTCCCGCTCAACATGGAGTACAAGCTCGAGGTCTGGGACTCACCCAACTCGGCGGGCATCATCATCGATGCCCTGCGCGCGGCCAAGATCGCCAAGGATCGAGGGATCGGTGGCCCGATCATCTCGGCGTCGTCGTACCTCATGAAGTCTCCGCCGGTGCAGCTCCCCGACGACGAGGGCCGCCGCCGGGTCGAGGCCTTCATCCGCGGCGAGGAATAGCCACTACCACCAACCCACTTCCCCGCCGAGGCGTCACCAACACGCGTCGAGGCGTCACCAACACGGGCCGAGGCGTCACCAACACGCCGACTCAGCTCAGCAGGGCACCCAGCATGCCGCCGCCACCACCCGAGTCGCCCGTCTCCTGCCACTCCGCCGCTTGTACGACGACGAAGCCCGGGCCGTGGAAGGAGTACTGGAACGCTTCACCGGAGCCACCTCTCAGCATCGACGACATGTTCATGCTCGAGACCACCTGCGGGGTCAGGTTGGCCGACCACGCAACGGCCGCCTGCACGTCGACGAACGTCGGCTGTTGGGAGCAGTCCAAGACGACCGGCTTGCCAACAGCACACAGGGCCGCGGTGCCCGATCCGCTCACCGTGGTGTTGAACAGCCCACCGGCCATCATGCCGGCGCCCTTGACCCGGTTGATGTCCCAGCTGAGGGAGGCGTCGAAGGCCAACAGGTTCCGGCCGTTGACGCTGATGCCATCACCGGTCAGCTCCATCAGGTAGACGTACCCCGCTCCGTTGGCGAAGAAGACCTCCCCCTGCCCGGAGACCCGCATCAGCGGCATGTCCTCGGCCGTGGCGATCTTCTTCACGAGCTTGCCGAAGCCGCCGGCCTTCTCGTGATGGAACTGGATCTGCCCTTGGTACGCCACCATCGCACCCTTGATGGCCAGCACGTCGGGTCCGAAGCTGACCCGCAGCATTTGGGAGTTCTGGAGGGCGAACCGGGACGATCCGCTCACTTCCAGGTTGGACTGGTCGAAGAGTTCGCTCTGCATGGGTCGACTGTAGGGCCGGGTCAGCGCAATCTGACGTGAAATCGCGCCGGGTCACCGCGATCCGGTGTGATTTCGCGCCGGGTCAGCGGTCGGTCCACCACGCCAGCAACGCCTCGGTCGCGTCCTCCACCGACATCGGGCCGCGCTCGATCCGCAGCTCCAGCAGGTGGTGGTACGCCGCGCCGACCTCGCGCCCCGGCCCGACCCCCAGCACCTCCATGATCTGGTTGCCGTCGAGAGCCGGCCGGATCGCAGCCAGCTCCTCCTCGGCCGACAGCCGCGCGATCCGCTCTTCCAGCTCGTCATAGGTACGACGCAACCGCGCCGCTTTACGGGCGTTGCGGGTCGTGCAGTCGGCGCGAGTAAGGATGTGCAGGCGTTCGAGCTCTGCCCCGGCGTCGCGGACATAACGGCGCACCGCGGAATCGGTCCACTCACCCGAGCCGTAGCCGTGGAACCGCAGATGCAACTCCACCAGTCGCGCCACCTGATCGATCTGATCACCGGGGAACCGCAGCGCCTGCATTCGCTTGCGGGTGAGCTTGGCCCCGACGACGTCGTGGTGGTGGAAGGTGACGGTGCCGTCCCCGACGAACCGCCTCGTCTTCGGCTTCCCGACGTCGTGCATCAACGCAGCCAGCCGCGCGACCAGATCCGGCCCGCCACCGGCCAGCCTCGACTCCAGCGCGATCGTCTGCTCCAGCACCGTCAGGGTGTGTTCGTAGACGTCCTTGTGCCGGTGGTGCTCGTCGCGCTCCAGGGCCAGCGCCGGCAGCTCCGGGAGTACGACGTCGGCGAGCCCGGTGTCGACCAACAGCCGCAGCCCGCGGCGAGGATCCGGAGCGCACACGGTCTTGACCAGCTCGTCGCGGACCCGCTCGGCGGAGATGATCCGGATCCGCTCGGCCATCGAGGTCATCGCGGCCACGACGTCCGGATCGACCGCGAAGCCCAGCTGCGCCGAGAACCGCGCCGCCCGCATCATCCGCAGCGGGTCGTCGGAGAAGGAGTCCTCCGGAGTTCCCGGTGTGCGCAACACCCCGAGGGCCAGATCGCCCAAACCCCCGAACGGGTCGTGGAACGCCTTGTCCGCCACCGTGATCGCCATGGCGTTGACCGTGAAGTCGCGCCGGCCCAGGTCACCGTCGAGGGAGGCTCCGAACTCGACGACCGGATTGCGGGAGTCAGGGTCGTAGCTCTCCGAGCGGTACGTCGTGATCTCGACCTGCCAGGGTCCCTTGCGGGCGCCGATGGTGCCGAATGCTCGACCCATGTCCCAGGTGGCATCCGCCCATCCGACCAGGATCCGCTCGGTGACCTCCGGCGCCGCCGAGGTGGTGAAGTCCAGATCGTTGTGGAAGCGCCCCAGCAGCGCGTCGCGGACCGGACCGCCGACCAACGCCAACTCCGCCCCGGCCGCATCGAAACGCTCGGCGAGCGCGTCCAGCAACGGCGACATCTCTTCGAGCGCTGCCAGCATGCGCCGCTCCGCCTCGGCCATATTGACGCCGGGGCTGATGTCGGGAGGCTCCACGTCAGGCACACCGTGACTGTAGTGTCACCGCCGCTAGGCTCGGCGCCGTGGTCGCCCGCCTGCTCGTGCTCGCTGTGCTGCTCCTCGGCATCGCCGGTACGCCGGGGGTCAGCGGCGCGTCGAGCCCGGCCCAGCGAGTCGCCCCCGAACCTCTCACGATGACCATCGACAGCCTGGTGCCGTCGGTGATCCCGACCCGTGGTCCGATCCGGGTCCAAGGCAGCATCACCAACATCAGCGCCGACACCTGGGACGACATCGGGATCTACCCGCTGACCAGCTTCGACCCGCTGACGACGCCCGAACAGCTGACTCTGGCCACGCGCGCCGACCCGGCCGACCCCGTCGGGGATCGGATCACGTCGCTCGGTCCCCTGGACGTGATCGAGTCGCTGCCACCGGGCGAGACCGCGACGTACTCCTTGCGGATCCCACGCTCGGCGTTGTCGATCAGCGGAGCCGCCGGGGTCTACTGGTTCGCGGTGCAGGCACTCGGTGCGGTGGATGGCGTGCGTGAGGAGGTTCCCGTCGCCGACGGCAGGGTGCGCACCTTCCTCCCCTACATCCCGGAGCCGAGGAACCCTCGGGTCCAGCGCAACGCCGCAGCACCGGGCACCGGGTCGGTGCGGACGGCTCTGGTGATGCAGCTGCGCGACGAGCTGGCCAGGCAACCCGACGGGCGCGTCGATCAGGTCGCGGCGTGGGCCGAGGAGTGGGGACCCGAAGGCCGGTTCAGTCGACTTGTCGACTTTGGAGCCGCGGCGCAGGCACGTCCACTCACCTGGCTGATCGATCCGGCGCTCGTCGACGCGGCGGCGGCCGTGTCGGCAGGCAACTACCCCTACGACCTGTCAGCCACCGTGACGCCGGGGGAGCCCGACCCCGAGGAGCCACCGAGCGACGACCCCACATCGGGCACGTCGGAAGGCGAGCCAGGCCAGGACCCTTCCGGCTCGGGAGCGGCGTCGCCGACCCCCGGGGCGGAGCCGTCGCCGAGCAGTGGCGGAGCGGACCCGAGCCCCGATCCGGAGCCGCCTGATGGAGCCCCGGCTCCCGAACCCGGGGCCAGCACTGAGGAGATGGAGGTCGCCGCCTCCTGGCTGGCGAGGCTCACGGGTGCACTCGTCGAAGCCGGCTCGACCCGCGTGCTCGCGCTGCCGTACGGCGACCTCGACGTCGCGGCCGCAGCGAACCGCGCGCCCTCCTTGCTCACCGCCGCCCGCGAGCGGAGTACGGCGACCCTCGAACGGCTCGAACTGCCCGGCCGACCCGGCATCGTGCCCCCGGCCGGGAGCCTCCCGCTGACGGCGTACTCCGCGCTCGGGAGCGACGAAACCATCTTGGTGACCAGCCGGGCGTTCGCCGATCCGACCACCGCTCCAGAAAGCGCCGTCCTCGACGATCGGATCCTCACCACCGCGCCGTACGTCACCGACGGTCCGGCGCCGGGGGATCCCGATGCCCTGGTCTCGATCCGACAGATGATCCTCAGCGAAGCGGCGGTCCGGCTGCTGCGCGACGATCGGGCCGAACACTCCTATGTCGCCCAGTTGCCGATCCTGTGGCAGGGCCCGACCTCGACGGCGGCGGCCACCGAATTCTTCACCGGCCTCGACGACCTCGCGTGGTTCCGGCTGGTGCCCATCGCGAGCGCACCGACCCAGCCGGCGACGGCGATCACGACCGAGGAGCTGTTCTACCCGCGCCGGCAGGTCCAGCGTGAGTTGCCCACCGACACCCTCTCCGCCGCGCGCGCATTGACCCGGTCCGGCCAGACGTTGCAGGCCGCCCTCACCCGCAACGACCAGGTCGCCGGGGCGGTGCTCGACGCGGCCTTGACCTCTGTGTCGTACGCCGACCGCAACGCACCGCGCACCGCCCGAGTCGTCGCGGAGCGCAACCGCAACTGGATCACCCGACTGCTCAGCGAGGTCACGATCACCGCGCCGCCGTCCCTGACCCTGTCCAGCGACACCGGCGTGCTGCCGGCCACCGTCACGAACGGCCTCGACTACCCGGTCACCGTCGTGGTGACGGGCCGGGGCGACGACACGGTCACGGTGTCATCGTCTGGCCGGATCCGGCTGGCCCCGGGGGAGCGGGTCGGGGTCAATCTCGACGTCACCGCCACCCAGGGCGTGCACAACGTCGAACTGCAACTCACCGACGGCCGAGGCGCCCCGTTAGGGGCCTCGACCGTGCTGCCGGTGCGTTCGGCTCAGGTCGGCGGCATCTTCTGGGTGATCATCGGCGCGGGTCTGGGGCTCCTGGCCGCCGCCATCGTCGTCCGGCTCGTCCGCCGGATCCGCGGCGACGGTCGTGACGCTGTCGAGCCGAACGAGGTCGCCGACGACGAGCGAGCGCCCCGATGAGCGAGACGCGGGGCGACCAGATCGCCTCGGCCAGCGCGGTGATGGCGGTCGGCACGACGTTCTCGAGGCTGAGCGGGTTCCTGCGCAGCGTGCTGCTCGCCGCGGCCCTGGGCAACCTGCTGCACGCCGACCTCTTCAACATCGCCAACACCATCCCGACGATGCTCTACATCCTGCTCGCCGGTGGGGTCTTCAACGCCGTACTCGTGCCGCAGCTCGTGCGCACGATGAAGAACGACGCCGACGGCGGGACGGCGTACGCCAATCGGATCGTGACGTTCGCGATCCTCTTCCTCGGTGCCGTCACGATCTTGTTGGTGGTCGCGGCGCCCTGGGTGATGCGCCTGTTCCTCGGTCCGGCCTACTACGAGCCGGAGCTGGCCACGCAACGGGACTCGGTCATCGACTTCGCGCGCTACTGCCTGCCGCAGGTGTTCTTCTACGGGATGTTCGTGCTGGTCGGACAGATCCTCAACGCGCGCGGCCGCTTCGGTCCGATGATGTGGGCGCCGATCGCCAACAACGCGATCTCGATCGTGGTCCTGGTCACCTACCTCGTGATCTTCGGCACCGCGGAGGGGGCCGCGCTGTGCGCCGGGTTCACCCCGGGTCAGGAACTGTTGCTCGGCCTGGGTTCCACGCTCGGCATCGTGGCCCAGTTCGCGATCCTGATCCCTTACCTGCGGGCCGCCGGTTTCCGGTTCAGCCCTCGCTTCGACTTCCGCCACGTCGGCCTCGCCCACACCTTCAAGCTCGGTGTGTGGGCGGTGTTGTTCGTGATCGTCAACCAGCTTGCCTACACCGTGGTAGTCCGCCTCGCCTCGAGTGGCACGGCGGTCGGTTGCGGCGCGAGCCAGGGGACGGGCTACACGGTCTACGCCTACACCTTCTTGCTGGTGATGGTCCCGCACTCGATCATCACGGTGTCCCTGGCGACGGCCGCACTGCCACCGCTGTCTCGCCGAGCCGCGGACGGCGACCTCCCCGGCCTCGCGCGCCTGCTGGCCAACACCCTGCGCACCGCCCTGGTGGTGATCATCCCGTTCGCCGTGCTGCTGGCCGTGCTCGCGCCCCGACTGGCAGAGGTGGTCTGGGGCTGGAACGGGGAGGCCGCCGACACGATCCAGCTCTACGTACCGTCGCTGCGCCTGTTCGGCCTGGGGCTGGTGTTCTTCACCGTGCACTACCTCGTGCTGCGCGGGTTCTACGCCCTGGAGCTCAACCGCACCGTCTTCGTGATCCAGTGCGCGGTGGCGCTGACCAACGTACTCGCGGCGATCACCCTGGTGCGGGCCACCGACGCGGAGCACACCGCTCCGGCCCTCGTGCTGGCCTACACAGCGTCGTACGCCGTCGGGGCGCTGACGTCGTACGCCGTGCTCCGACGACGCCTCGGTGGCCTGGAGACCCGGCGCCTCGTGAGGTTCTTGATCCGGGTGGTCCTGGCCGGCGGCTTCGCTGCACTCGCCGCCCGCGGGTTGCTGGCACTCGTCGACGCGGCTGTGGGTTCGGAGGCTGCCCCGGATCCGCATTTCCTAGCCCAACTCGCGTCGCTCGGCGTCGTGGCGCTGGTCGGTTGCGCTGCGGTGGCGGTGTTCTTGGGCGCCGCGCGAGTTCTCCGGATCACCGAAGTCAGCGAGCTCCTCGCGGTTACGATGAGGCGTGATCGCCGGTCGGCCGGCCAGATCCGCGAGGAGAGCACGTGATCACGGCAAGCGAGCGCACCCGCGGCCCCGGTGACCTGCTGGCCGGGCGCTACCGGCTCGACGATCTGCTCTCCGAGGCCTACGGCGGCCGCAACTGGTTGGCCCACGACCTCGTGCTGTCTCGCGCGGTCGCCGTCCACGTCATCGACGCCACGAACCCGCGTGCGGCGGCCCTACTCGCCGCCGCGCGGGCGTCCGCCGGGCTCCTCGACCGCCGGATCCTCAAGGTGCTGGACGCCGAGACCCTCGACGGCGTCTGCTACGTCGTCACCGAGTGGGCCGAGGGGAGCACCTTGGACGTGCTGCTGGCTGACGGGCCGCTCGAGGCCGACCGCGCTTCGTGGTTGATCGCCGAAGTCGGTTCGGCGCTCTCCAGCGCACATGCCGACGGGCACGCCCATGGTCGGCTGCTCCCCGAGACGATCCTCGTCGACCGCGGCGGAACCGTGCGGATCATCGGCTTCGGCGTCGACGCCGCGCTGGTCGGCCTTCCACCCGGCTCGGTGGACGGCGACGTGCACGACCTCGCGGCCTTGTTGTACGCCGCGCTCACCGGGCGCTGGGCGGGTCGCGCACCGTCGGGGCGGCTCCCGAGTGCGCCGTACGAATCCGGGCGGCTGCTGCGCGCGCGCCAGGTCCGGGCCGGAGTTCCAGCTCATCTCGACACGCTGTGCGACGTCGTGCTCAGCCCCAGTGCGGCGCGCGGCACGCACGCCAAAGCGGCTCCCGACGCCGCCACGGCCGCGAGCATCGTGGCGGCGATCCAAGACCTCGTCGGCGACCGCGTCGCGATCGCTCAGGCGCTGGCCGCCTCGGCCACGACCAGGCTGGCAGCGCCCTCGGTTTCGCTGCCCCCCGAGGTGCCGCGCAGCCGCCAACCGGCGCCGCCGGCCCAGTTGCTGGGCACTCCGGACCCCGGCGACACCGCTGAACGTCCGCCGGTCGACCCCGACCAGACCCAAGCGGGGGTTCCGGTGTTCGACGACGACCGGGAGGTCGTGCTCCCGCCTCCGCCGCCACCGTTCGCCCCGGCCGAGCCCAAGCCGCTCTTCGCGCCCGAGACACCGGGCACCGAGTCGTCCCGAGGGCGAGCGCCAGCCCCGACCGTCCACGAGGCGACCGCCGGAACCTCCCTCGGCGAGGCCGTGGCTGCCGAGACAGCCAACGGCCCAGCCGTTCCGGGTCGTGGCTGGCTCCGTGTGGCCGGCATCATCGGAGCACTGGTGCTGCTCCTCCTGGCCGTCGTAGCGGCCTACAACCTGGGGCAGGGCCGCACCGTCTTGGGTGGCGACGCTTCCCCGGCCACCGACGCACCGGCGGCACCGACCGACCCCACCGGGGCTCCGCTCACGATCTCGGCCATCTCCGACTTCGACCCGATGGCCACACCCGCCGAGGAACGTCCCCAGTTGGTCCCCCTCGCGTTCGACGGTGACCCGGGAACCGCCTGGCGTACCGAGATCTACGAGCAGAACTTCGGCCCGGGGGGACTCAAGACCGGCCTCGGCCTGATCCTCGACCTCGGCCAGACCCGCGACGTCACTCGGCTCGACCTCGAGTTCAACGGGGAGCCCACGGCCGTGAGTATCGACGTGTCGGACGTTCCCCCGGTCGATGCGGACGACGTCACCCCGATCGCCGACTTCGAGGGCGGCGAAACCCTCAGAGCCACCTTCAACACCCCCGTGTCCGGCCGCTACGTGACGCTGTGGCTGACCTCCCTGCCAAGCGTCGAGGACGGTTTCCGGGCCGAGATCGCCGAGGTCGTGGTCCGCGGGTGAGCCTGAGCGACGAGGAGCTGCTCCGCGCGCACATCGCCGGGGACACCGAGGCGTTCGGGGCCCTCTTCGCACGGCACCGAGACCGGCTGTGGGCGGTCGCCCTACGCACGATGGGCAATCCTCACGACGCGGCGGACGGGCTCCAAGACGGCCTGATCGCGGCGTACCGCAGGGCCGGCTCGTTCCGGGGCGACGCCGCCGTGACCACCTGGTTGCACCGGGTGGTGGTCAATGCCTGCCTCGACCGACTGCGAGCTGCCAAGGTCCGCAGGACCGAGCCTCTGGATAGTGCCGACGGGTCCGCCGCCCAGTCCGGGTTGACGCAGAACCCCGACGCGGACCCCGAGGCGGCGGCGGTCGCTCAGGAGCAGCGGCGCAGAGTCCTGGCGGCCCTCGCCACCCTGCCCGTCGAGCAGCGCGCGGCCCTGGTGTTGGTCGATATGGAGGGGTATCCCGTGTCCGAGGTGGCCCTGATGCTCGAGGTGGCCGAAGGCACCGTGAAGTCACGCTGCTCGCGCGGCCGAGCCCGACTGGCCCAGCTGCTCGGGAACCCCGCTGGTGACTCGGCCGTCCCACCCGAGGAGGTGACCAGATGAGCGACGAGGAAGAAGCCGTACGCCGCATGCTGGCCGAAGCGCGCGTCGACGAGCCGATGCCTGACGCTGTCCGAGCCCGACTGGAGGACGTCCTCGCCGAGCTCGCGACGACGCCTCCCGTTGCGCCCGTGTCCGCCTCGGTCACCTCCCTCGCGGCTCGGCGGCGCAGGCGGGCCGGCGCGCTGCTGGCCGCCGCCGCCGCGGTGACGGTCGTCGGGCTGGCCGGGCCGCGGCTGGTCGGCTGGGGAGGGGGCTCCATCTCGGCGGAGTCCGCCGACTCGGCCACCGCGGAGGACACCCTCAGGGACGACTCGGCCGGGGAGGGATCGTTCCTCACCGACGAACCGGCTCCCGCCGCGGAGGATCAGACGGACGCGGGCGCCGAGTCGGCACCCGACGACAGCGGGGCGGCCACCGCTCCCACGCCGCTGCCCCGGCTCACGACGCGGAACTTCTCGGTGGATGCCGAAGCGCTCCGTGACGAGCTCGTGGCGGGCACGCGGGGACTGTCCACGGACCGGGAATGTGTGACCAACCTCAGCCGTCGCCTGGCCGACCGGCCCGCCCTCGACGTGCAGTACGCCGGACGGCGTGCTGCACTCGTCTTGGGCAAGGTCACCGACGGCAAGCAGCGCGTGTTCGTGGTCGTCTGCGGGGAGGGCGCAACCCGCCGCAGCGCCCTGCTCGACGCCCGCTGACCCTCGGGAATGCCGCTCGCCTACGATCGGTTGCGCCAGGTAGCCCGCAGCACACGAGCAAACCCGCAGGAGCAGCCTCACATGTCAGACACTGGGCCCGAATCATCGGCCGAAACCGGCCCCGTCGTACGCGAGGTCATCATCATCGGCTCGGGACCGGCCGGTTACACCGCCGCCGTCTACGCCGCCCGCGCCAGCCTGAAGCCGTTGGTGTTCGAGGGCTCCGTGACTGCCGGTGGCGCACTGATGACCACCACCGAGGTGGAGAACTTCCCAGGATTCCGCGACGGGATCATGGGACCGGCGCTGATGGACGAGATGCGGGCCCAGGCCGCCCGCTTCGGAGCCGAGTTGGTTGCCGACGACGTGATCGAGGTCGACTTGACCGGCTCGGTCAAGACGGTTCGCACCGCCACGGACTCCTACTCGGCGCGAGCGGTGATCCTGGCCACCGGATCGGGCTACCGCAAGCTGGGGCTGCCCCATGAGGACGAGCTCTCCGGGCACGGCGTCTCGTGGTGCGCGACCTGTGACGGCTTCTTCTTCCGCGATCAGGAGATCGCCGTGGTCGGTGGCGGCGACTCCGCCGTCGAGGAGGCCACCTTCTTGACACGCTTCGCCGCGAAGGTCCACCTGATCCACCGCCGCGACGAGCTCCGCGCCTCCAAGATCATGGTGGAGCGGGCCTTCGCCGATCCCAAGTTGGAGGTGGTCTGGAACTCCGAGGTGGCCGAGATCCACGCCAGTGACGGCAGGCTCTCCGGCGTGACGTTGCGCGACACCGTCACCGGGGCGACTCGACCGCTCGCGGTCACCGGGCTCTTCATCGCGATCGGCCACGATCCGCGCTCGGAGCTCCTGGGCGGCCAGGTGAGCTTGGACGACAATGGGTACGTCGTCGTCTCGCACCCGTCGACTGCGACCAACCTGCCCGGCGTTTTCGCCTGCGGAGACCTGGTCGATCACGACTACCGCCAGGCGATCACAGCGGCCGGCACCGGTTGCGCTGCCGCGCTGGACGCCGAGCGCTACCTCGCCGATCTGGACCACAGCGCGCTGGATGGCCCGGAACTTGACCGTTCTGGGGCGGCGGGAACAACTGTCGGCGACCTGCGGTTGACTACAACGCATTGACCTTCATCACCCATCCAGAAACCGATTGAAGAGGTACACCCGTGGGCAACATCCAGGCCGTCACCGATGCCGAGTTCTCCTCCGTCGTCCTGCAGTCCGACAAGCCGGTCCTGGTCGACTTCTGGGCCGAGTGGTGCGGACCCTGCCGTCAGGTGGCCCCGATCCTCGACGAGATCGCCACCGCACACGGTGACAAGATCACGTTCTTGAAGATGAACGTCGACGAGAACCCGGTCACGCCTTCGTCCTACCGCGTCACCGGCATTCCGACGATCAACGTCTACTCCGGCGGTGAGGTCGTGAAGTCGATCGTGGGCGCGAAGCCCAAGTCCGCACTGCTCAACGAGCTCGCCGACTTCATCGCATAGACCGCAACCCGTCACGGGTCGCTTCTGGCGCTGGACGCACTGCCCTGAGCAGTCGCTCCAGCGCCAGTTCTACTTCATCGCGCCAGGTGAGGGCTGAGGCCAGGTCCATCCGCATCCTGGGTGTCGTGTGGTGGGCCCGTTGGGTCTTGAATCCCACGCTGCTCAAGAACCCCTCCGGCAACAGTCCCCGCGGCTTGCCGCCGGCGTCGGCGAAGCACTCGATGGCGCGCACCTCGCCGCGGTCGATCAGGTCGCGCGCCATCCCCTGCACGAGCATTCGGCCCAGCCCCCCGCCACGGAACGGTTCGACGACGTACGCCGTCGTGAGCAGCACGGCATCTGGTGAGACCGGGGCCGTCGGATGGCCATCGGCGCCGGGCACGAACGCCGGTGGCGCGTACATGATGTAGCCCACGGGTTGGTCGTTGACCTTCACCACGCGTCCGCAGGACCCCCATTCGCGCAACACCTCGGAGATCCACGCCTGCTTCTCGCCCATGGCGTCGTCCTCGGCGACGCGAGTGCGGCGTACCGGATCGAGCTCCCACATCAGGCACCCGCGACACGGCGCAGGAACCGCGCTGAAGTTGTCGACCGTCAAGCGCACGACCTTGCGGGACACCACGGCCTCCCTTCGACCGGCTCGCTGTGCTCGATTCTGGCACTCCGACGTGCACCGGGGCGCGCCATCGTTCATGCTAGAGGGGCCATGATCGAGTTCCCCAGCGCAGACAGCACCCGACTCGACTCCTATGTCGACCGGTACGCCGCGCGCACCCACGGGATGACCGCCTCGGAGATCCGAGCGTTGTTCGCGGTTGCTTCCCGACCCGAGGTGGTCTCGCTCGCGGGTGGGATGCCCAACATCTCCGGCCTCCCGCTGGACGTGGTGGGGTCGGCGATCAGCAACCTGCTCCAGGCCAAAGGCGAGGTAGCCCTGCAGTACGGCTCCGGCCAAGGCGACCCGGTCCTGCGCGAACAGATCTGCGCGGTGATGCGGCTGGAAGGAATCGAAGCCCACCCCGACGATCTCGTGGTGACGGTCGGCTCCCAGCAGGCCGTCGACCTGGTGACCCGAATCTTCTGCGATCCAGGTGACGTGGTGCTGTGCGAGGCGCCGTCTTACGTCGGAGCGCTCGGGGTGTTCAAGGCGTTCCAGTGCGAGGTGGTGCACGTCGCGATGGACGCGCACGGGCTGGTCCCGGAGCACCTTCGCGAGGCGATCGCCGCGGTCAAGGCGGCCGGCAAGCGGATCAAGTTCCTCTACACGATCCCCAACTTCCACAATCCGGCCGGCGTCACTCTGTCCGCGGCCCGTCGAGCCGAGGTCCTCGACATCGCGCGGGCCGAGGACATCTTGATCCTGGAAGACAACCCCTACGGCCTGCTCGGCTTCGACTCCGACCCGCTGCCCGCGCTCCGCGCACACGAGGCCGAGGGCGTGATCTACCTCGGGTCGTTCTCCAAGACCTTCTCACCCGGCATGCGGGTGGGCTGGGCGCTCGCGCCACACGCCGTGCGCGAGAAGCTCGTGCTGGCCCAGGAAGCGGCCACCCTATGCCCGCCGTCGTTCAGCCAGATGGCCATTTCGACCTATCTTCACCAGCACGACTGGCAGGGCCAGATCAAGCAGATGCGGGAGATGTATCGCGAGCGGCGCGACGCCATGATGACCGCACTCGCCGATTTCATGCCGGCGTCGTGCTCGTGGAACCGGCCCGAGGGCGGGTTCTTCGTATGGCTGACGCTGCCCCCGGGCATCGACGGGAAGGCGATGCTGCCGCGAGCCGTCACCGCCCGGGTGGCCTACGTTCCAGGAACGGCGTTCTTCGCAGATGGCTTCGGATCCAACGCGATCCGGCTGTCCTTCTGCTACCCGCCACCGGAGCGGATTCGCGAAGGGGTGCGCCGGTTGGCCGGCGTACTCGAAGCGGAGATGGAGCTGCGCACGACCTTCGGCGCGACGTCGCTGTCGTCGCACCGGGCGCGCAGTGAGTACGACGCCCCGAGCACCGACCTGAGCTGACCGACCTGAAGGGTGCAAAGTGACGATGGACCAAGGTAGGCAGCCCGAATGGAGCGGTGAGCCCTTGCCGCCGCGGGTGCTCGTGCTGGCCGGCGGGCTCTCCCACGAGCGCGACGTCTCCCTGCGCAGCGGCCGGCGGGTTGCCGAGGCCCTGCGAAGTGCCGGCATCGAGGTCGACGAGCGCGACGTGGACGCCGACCTGCTCGGCATACTCCGTTCGGAGCCGCCCACCTGCGTCTTCCCGATGCTCCATGGAGAGACCGGTGAGGATGGAGCCATCCGCGAGGTCCTGGAGTTGCTGAGCGTCCCCTACGTCGGTGCGGGCCCGGCCGCCTGCCGAATCGCCTTCGACAAGCCCGTGGCAAAGGAGACCGTCGCGCGCGCCGGCGTGCTCACACCGGCATCGGCGTGCCTGTCCGCAGAGACCTTCCGTGAGATGGGCGCCGCCGAGATGATGGCGGCCGTGGTCGCGGGTCTCGGCCTGCCGCTGATCGTCAAGCCCACCCGCAGCGGATCGGCACTGGGCTGCACCGTGGTGCGCACCGCCGCCGAACTGCCGAGCGCGATGGTCAACGCCTACGCCTACGGCCCGGTCGCCCTCGTCGAGCAGTTCATCGAAGGGGCCGAGGTGGCCGTCACCGTGATCGATGAAGGCGCCGGCCCACGCGCCCTCCCAGCCGTTGGCATCCACCCCGACGGTGGCGTCTACGACTACACCGCCCGCTACACCGCCGGCGCCACGGAGTTCCACGTCCCTGCCCGCATCTCCCCTGAACTGGCCGAGACGTGCGCCGAGGTCGCCCTCCAGGTGCATCGCGTCCTCGGGCTTCGAGACGTCTCCCGAGCCGACCTGATCATCGATCCCTCGGGGCGGGTGTGGTTCCTGGAGACCAATGTGGCGCCTGGGTTCACCGAGACCTCCACCGTCCCACTCGCCGTGCAGGTAGCCGGCCTCGACCTCGGCAAGGTCTGTCTGTCCTTGGTCCACGCTGCGGTCGCCAGGAACCGAGACAACCCCGATGCGTGACTTCACCTACCCCGCCATCATCCAGACCGCTCGCTTGGGGTTCCGGGCGCTCGGCCAGGACGTCGTGATCCGCGGTGGCGAGCACGTCCCCACCAGTGGTGCCGCGCTGATGGCCTTCAACCACATCAGCTACGTCGACTTCATCTACGGCGGCGTCGGCGCCTACCCGTCGGGTCGACGGGTCAGGTTCATGGCCAAGCGCGAGATCTTCGACCATCGTTGGAGTGGTCCGGTGATGCGATCGATGCATCACATCGCGGTCGATCGAGCCGAGGGTGAGGCGTCGTTCCAAGCCGCTATCGACTACCTCGACCAAGGTGAGGTCGTCGGCATCTTCCCCGAGGCGACGATCTCCAGAGCGATGACCCTCAAGCCGTTCAAGAGCGGGGCGGTGCGCATCGCCGCTCGGGCCGGCGTGCCCCTGATCCCTGTCGTGCTGTGGGGCACCCAGCGGATGATGACCAAGGACCACCCCCGCGACCTCTCCCGCGGTCGCACCATCTCCATCGACGTCGGGGAGCCACTGCATCCCACCGGCGAGCGCCCGCTGGAGGAGACCGCGCAGCTCAAGGCGCAGATGCTGTCCATGCTGGACGCAGCGATCGAGCGGCATCCAGATGGTCGGCCCGAAGGCGCCTGGTGGCTACCGGCGTCACACGGTGGCGGTGCCCCCACGCTGGACCAGGCCGCGCGGCTCGACACCGCCGAACGCGCCGAGCGGGTGCGAAAGTATCGCGAGATGCAAGCCCGCAACAGCTAGATCGGGGGCGCTTCACCCTTCGTGCGGTGGCACATTAAAGCGTTTTATCGATATATAGAGGAGTGGATACGGCTACTAGTCGCTAGTTGCCTTCGATGATCCCCACGATGCGGCGCAGGTCTTCCATGGTCGCGAACTCCACCGTGATTCGACCCTTGCTTCGGCCCAACTCGACTCGCACCCGGGTGTCGAGCCGGTCCCCTAGCCGATCGCTCAACTCGGTCAGTCCGGGGGCAGTGGGACGCCGCCGCACGACTCGAGCCGGCTTGTCGGGGGTGGGCACGGCAACGAGCTCTTCCAGACTCCGCACGCTGATCCCCTCAGCCACCACCCGGGCCGCAAGGTGGTCCTGGCGGACGGTGTCCTCGACTGCCAGTAGCGCCCGAGCGTGTCCGGCGCTGAGCACCCCGGCAGCCACTCGGCGTTGTACGGACGGGGTGAGCTTCAACAGGCGGAGCGTGTTGCTGATCTGGGGGCGGGAGCGACCCACTCGCTGAGCCAACTCCTCGTGCGTGCAGCCGAAGTCTTCCAAGAGCTGAGCGTAGGCGGACGCCTCTTCCAACGGGTTCAACTGGGACCGGTGGAGGTTCTCCAACAGCGCGTCGCGCAGCATGTCGTTGTCGTCGGTCTGTCGAACGATCGCGGGGATGGCCGCCATCCCGGCGAGCTGGGCTGCCCGCCAGCGGCGTTCACCCATGATCAGCTCGTGGCCCTCGGCCGTGCGCCGGACGACCACAGGCTGCAACAGGCCCACCTCGCGGATCGAGTGCACGAGCTCCGCCATCGCCTCCTCGTCGAACACCGATCGAGGCTGCCGTGGGTTGGGACGAACCGACTCGATCGGCAGTTCGGCGAAGTAGGCACCGGCGGGCACGGAGTAGGCCGGCCCCTCCGTTCCTCCACCGTTATCGGATCCCGGCGCCCGTTCGGTCAGGGGGGCAGCACCCAGTCCCTGAGCCGGAACCATCGGGTGGGGGTCCGGCATCGAGTCCGCGGATGGGATCAGGGCACCTAGACCGCGGCCGAGACCGCGTCGCACTGGCTTGGCGGCGCCGGCCGGGACGCTGGGTCGTTGGTTCGTGGTCACGCCGGGGCCCCCCGTCCGGCCATCTCTCGGGCGGCCTCCAGATAGCACAGTGCTCCCGGCGACCCCGGGTCGTAGGTCATCACCGTCTGGCTGTACGACGGCGCCTCGGACACCCGCACCGAGCGTGGAATCGTGACCCGCAAGACCTGCGCCGCGAAATGCTGGCGCACCTCGTCCGCGACGCCCGCGGCGAGGCGAGTCCGGGCGTCGAACATGGTGATCAGGATCGTCGAGACCTGCAGTCCCGGGTTGAGGTGCGCCTGCACCATCCCGACCGTCTCCAGGAGCTGGCCCAGCCCCTCCAGCGCGTAGTACTCGGCCTGGATCGGGATGAGCATCTCCACGCCTGCGACGAGGGCGTTGAGAGTGAGCAGCCCCAGCGATGGCGGGCAGTCGATGAAGACGTAGTCGAATCGGTCTCCGTCCTCCCCCCCGACCCCGGCGTGGCCGTCGCTTCCGGGATGACCGTCGAGACCCGAATGCATCAAGGTGCCGATGCGGGGATCCGCGCGAAGGGCACGATGCAGCCGACTCTCGCGCGCCACCATGCTGACGAGCTCGATCTCCGCGCCGGCCAGGTCGATGGTCGACGGCACGACGAAGACACCGGGAACGTCCGGGCACGGCTGGGCGATCTCGACCAGGGGACGCCCCTCGACCAGGAGGTCGTAGGCGGACGGGGTCCCACGGTGGTGATCGATGTTCAGCGCGGTCGACGCGTTGCCCTGTGGGTCGAGGTCGATGACCAACACCCGCTGACCCAACTGGGCGAGTGCGGCAGCCATGTTCACTGTGGTGGTTGTCTTGCCGACGCCACCCTTCTGGTTCGCCACGACGACGATCCGGGTCGCCTCGGGCCGAGGGATGGCCGGCCTCAGCCGGGCACCTTCACGAGCCAGGATCGTGTGCTCGGCTGCGAGCGCCAGGGGCGTTGGCTCTTCGGCATACGTGTTGCTCGGGGCCATGACGTACGCGTCCGCGCGCAGGAGATCGCCGTCCTGGCCCGGCGTTGTTTCACGTGAAACGTCGGGGTCCGACGTGTCCCTGGGCTGTGGATAAACAGGGCTCGGGTGTGGAAAACCCCGCTGATGCCCCCCGCCTGAGTCGGTGGAAAACTTCCAATCGTCAAGACCCAAAGGGTCAGGACGACCGACGGGGCCCCCCTGGATGTGGCTTGTCAATGATCCGCCTCCGGCGCTGGACTGACACCTAACCTATCGTCCGCTCGCCGCCCGGGAAACCCGGACCACCGTCGTTGTGGACTCGCCCCCAGGCTGCACGACGCTCAGTACCTCGGGCGCGGCGCAGTCGAACTGCCTCAGCTCCCGAGCAGCGTCCGTGACTTCCTGGTGGGCGGAGCGACCCTTCAGAGCGAGGAGGAATCCAGGGGGAGTCAACAACGGCACGGCCCAGCCCAGCAGGCGAGGGAGTGGAGCCACAGCGCGTGCCGTCACGACGCCGAAGGCCCGGGAGCCATGGAGCTGCTCTGCCCGCGCGCGCACGATCTCTACATTGTCGAGGCCGAGCTCGAGGGCTGCCTCGGCCAGGAACTCGGTCCGGCGTAGCAACGGCTCGACCGCCACGATCGTCACGTCCGGGCGCGTGATGGCCAACACCAGGCCCGGCAATCCGGCACCCGAGCCCAGATCGGCAACCACGGACCCAACGGGAACCAGGGGACCCAGCGCGGCGCAGTTGAGCAG
>JAKFXV010000049.1 GCA_021731205.1 Nocardioides sp.
CTCCTCTTGCAGCAACCGGCATACGGCAAGCCCGTCGAGGCCCGGCAGCATCACATCCAGCAGCACCAGATCCGGGCGAAAGTCCGCGGCGGTCCGAACCGCTGCAGGTCCGTCCCATGCCTGGCTGACGGTGTAGCCCTCGGCAAGCAGCCGGTTCGCCACGCTCTGGTTGATCACCGGCTCGTCCTCGACGACCAGGATCCTGCGTGCTCCGTCAGCCATGCTCAGCAGGTTACGGTCCGCCGGGACCGAGCATGGGCGCTACTCGTGGAGATCCTGTGCAGATTCGGGCGCCTCGCGAGGCCAGTTCAACGTGATCCGGGCGCCACCGGCCGGCGCGTCGGCAATGACCACCGAACCACCGTGGGCGCGTACGAGCCCGTTGACGAGGTACATCCCCAATCCGGTGCCGCCACGCGCGCCGTGTTTCCAGAACTTGGTGAAGACTCGCTTGCGAATCTCGGCCGGGATCCCGTCGCCTTCATCGTCAACGCGGACCTGGACGAAGTCGGGTTGCCCGCCGTTGGCGCCCGGAACGCCCGAGACGTCGACGCGGACCGTGCCCTCGCCGTGGCGGACGGCGTTGTCGATCAGGTTCGTGACAACCTGCGTGAACTTGTCCGGATCGACGGGAATCTGGGGCAGGTCGAGATCGGCGCTGAACTCGATCGGACGAGAGGTGCCCGCCTGGACCGAGTCGACGACGCGGCGCACGAGCAGCACCGTGTCGGAGGGGCGGCGGTACAGCGACAGTCGACCGGTGTCGAGCCGGGCCACGTCCAACAACTCCGCGATCAGCCTGGTGAGGCGGTCGGCGTCGGCGTTGACCGTGGTCAACATCAGCTTGCGTTGGTCGTCGGTGAGCTTGTCCCAGCGGTTCAGCAGCGCCTGGACAAAGCCCTTGACGCCGGTCAACGGCGAGCGGAGCTCGTGCGCCACCGTCGCAACGAGATCGGAGCGCTCACGATCCAGACGTGCGCGGCCCCGCCCCGAGCGCATCGAGACGGCGACCGAGATGACCTGACGACCTCTGCGAACCCGGTGCATGCGCGCCGTGACCAAGACCTCGTGCCCGTTGGGCAAGAACCAGGGCTGCTCGGGAATGCCGGATCGGATCTGCAGACCGTCGTAGGGGCAGTTCGTTGCGCACCATTCGGCCCCGTCCTGATCCCGCAGGGTCAGGACCTCCGCCAGCGGTCGCCCGATCACCTCCGAGCGGGACACACCCAATTGGCGTTCGGCGACCGCGTTGATCAGGGAAACGGCCCCGGTCCCGTCGCTGACGACCACGCCATCGGGTAGGGCGTCCAGCGCCGCTGATCCGGGCAGGGTCGGCATGGGAGAACAGTAGTGCGCGGGGGACCTCAGTCGGCCGCTGCGGACCGGTGCGCCGACGCGGAGGCGTACAGGCACAGCGTCGCCGCGGCGCCCACGTTGAGGCTCTCTGCTCGGCCGTAGATGGGGATCCGGACCCGCGCATCGGCTAGTTCCGCGAGCTCTCGTGGGAGTCCCCATGCCTCGTTCCCGAAGATCCATGCGGTGGGCATACGCAACAGTTCGAGGTCAGGCTCCAAGGCGACCTCCCCGTCCCCGTCCGCAGCCAGCACGACCAGCCCCGCCTCTCGGGCTGCGAGGATCGCGGCCTCCACGGTGACATCGGTGGCCACCGGGACGTGGAACAGGCTCCCGACACTTGCTCGAACGCACTTGGGGTTGTAGACGTCGACGGCACGTCCCGCGAACACGACACCATCGGCTCCGGCAGCGTCTGAGGATCGAAGCAAGGTCCCGGCGTTGCCGGGGTCGCGCACATCCGCGCAAATGGTGATCAGCCCGGAGTCGGTCAGCACCCGCTCCAGCGGACGATCGAGGAACTCACACACTGCAACGACGCCCGCGGGACTCACGCTGTCGCTGATGGCCGCGAGGGCCGAGTCCGTGACCTCTACCCACAGGTCACCAGCCGCGGTGCGCAGGTCGGGAAACTCGGAACTCGCTCGCGCAGTGGCGTACACGTCACGAACCCGCCCAGGAACGGCGAGGGCCGAGGCAACCGACTTCGGCCCATCGGCCAAGAAGAGTCGGGCCTCGGCCCGCGTCGTACGACGCAACAGCGTGCGCGCCGCCTTGATGCGCGCGTTGCTGCGAGGCAGCACTCCGGTCAGGAGGCTGCCGGGGCGTTGACGTCGTCGGGCAGCGCCGCCTTGGCCGCGTCGACCAACTGCGCAAACGCCGGAGCGTCGTTGACCGCCAGATCGGCCAGAATCTTGCGGTCGACCTCGATGCCGGCCAGGTTCAGGCCCTGGATGAAGCGGTTGTACGTAATGCCGTTCGCCCGGGCACCCGCATTGATGCGTTGGATCCACAACTTGCGGAACTCACCCTTGCGGGCCTTGCGGTCCCGATAGCTGTAGACCAGAGAGTGCGTGACCTGCTCCTTGGCCTTGCGGTAGAGCCGAGACCGCTGACCGCGGTAGCCGCTGGCCCGTTCGAGGGTTGTGCGGCGTTTCTTCTGGGCGTTGACCGCCCGCTTCACGCGTGCCATTGCTTGGTACTCCTTGTTCCGTGGTTCGAGTGGGTGCCAGTGCCGCGGTCAGAGACCGAGCAGCTTTCGGGCTCGCTTGACATCGTTCTTCGCAACCTCGGTGGTCCCCGCCAACCGGCGGGTCACGTTGGACGGCTTCTTCTCCAGGTTGTGGCGCAGACCGGCCTTCTGGCGGCGGATCTTGCCTGAACCTGTCACCCGGAAACGCTTGCTTGCGCCGGAGTGCGGCTTGTTCTTCGGCATCTCTCTACTTTCTTCTCGTGCTCTACAAACTCAGGGCGTCACGTCGGTGGGTGGGTCACGCCTGGCGTGAGATTGCGGCGTGACACGTCACGCTTCAATCTCTGGATCGAGGTTCTCCGAACGGCCACGCTCCTTCTTCTGCGCGGCAGGCTTGCCCGCGTTCGCGGCGGTCCGTTCGGCACGCTCTTCTGCTTCTGCTTCGGCCCGTTCGGCGGCGCGAGTCTCCTTGGCCGCCTTGAGCTCGACCTTGGCCTCCGACTTCTTCTTGTGCGGGCCGAGCACCATGATCATGTTGCGACCGTCCTGCTTGGGCGCGGACTCCACGAAACCGAGTTCCACGACGTCCTCGGCCAGGCGCTGGAGCAGCCGGAACCCGAGTTCGGGTCGGTGCTGTTCGCGGCCTCGGAACATGATGGTGATCTTGACCTTGTCCCCCGCCTTGAGGAATCGGGTGACGTGGCCCTTCTTGGTCGCGTAGTCGTGCGCGTCGATCTTGGGCCGCAACTTCATCTCTTTGATGATGACGTTGGTCTGGTTTCGGCGGGTCTCGCGCGCCTTCTGGGCGGCTTCGTACTTGAACTTGCCGAAGTCCATCAACTTGCACACCGGTGGCCGGGCCATCGGGGCCACCTCGACGAGGTCGAGGTCGGCTTCCTGTGCGAGTTTGAGTGCCTGATCAGTGGGCACGATGCCCACGGTTTCGCCGTTGGGTCCAACGAGCCGGACCTCGGGAACCCGGATCCGGTCGTTGATGCGCAGCTCTGTGCTGATGTGTCCTCCAAGAGATTCTGGGTCCAGGCGACCTGCCGGCACCTGATCTGCCGACCTCTGGGTGAGGCAACAAAAAAGGCTTCCGCCTGGGTAGCGGAAGCCAGCCACGGAGCGTCATTGTCGACGCACCGTCCAAGCCGCCCCCGCGAACGGGGACACCTCGGTGACCGGACCCGACGACCTGCGTTCCTCAACGGCCGGTGCGGGTGGGTTCCGGGTCACGCCCGGCTTCCGCTTTGCTGATCGACCCGGGGACTGCGAGCTCGCACTCCCCGACTCAATCGGTCAACGGCCGATGCTAGCGGAGTTGTTCCCGCGGCAGCGAATCTGCGAGGCGAGATCGCGGGCTAGTGTGGAGGAATGGACGCCGTTGCCTGGGCCGCGTTGATGAGTGCCCTCACGCTGGTGCTGGCGGTGGGGACGGTACGAGCGTTGAGACGTGGTGGGGCAGTGTCGGGCCTGAGATGGTCTGCGGCGACGTTGTTGCCGCCAGCAGCATGGCTCACCGGCACGTTGGAGATGTTCACCGAGATGGCCGGCTCGGTGGCCGACTGGGCTACGGGCTTGGTCTTCAACCCCCTCGTGTGGGCCGGGACGGCGATGTTCGGCACGTCCGTGGCACTCCTTCTCGCTGCGCGCGGGATCGATCGGCGGCGATCTGCTCCCCACACCGCTGCCGTCCAGCCTCGCAGTGCCAGCGCGAGCGAGGACCCCGACTTCGCCGACATCGAGGAGTTGCTGCGCAAGCGCGGCATCAACTAGTGCGGTGAAGCCTCCCGAAACGTTCGCGGCTGCGGATCAGCTCCTCGACCGGATCCTGAGCAGTCCCGCCCGGCTCGGCAGGCACCGCTTGGTGTGCATCGACGGACCGGCCGGAGCCGGGAAGACCACCCTGGCTGTTGAACTGGCCCTAGCACTGGCCAACCTCGTGCCGCCTTCGGCGACGGCGACGGTTGTGCACCTCGACGATCTCTACTCGGGGTGGGCACAAGACATCAGCGAGGTGGGACCGCTGCTCTCACGACAGATCGTCACCCCCGTGCTGGAAGGCCGTTCAGCGGGGTACCGCCGCTTCGACTGGCATCGAGACACTCACGCCGACTGGGTGAGCGTCTCCCCGTCCGACGTGCTGATCTTGGAGGGCGTCGGCGCGGGGCATCCCGTGCTCGCTCCGGCGCGGTCGATGCTGATCTGGGTGAGCGCTGAGCCGGCCATCTGCCTTGAGCGTGGCCTCGCCCGCGACGGTGAGCCGCTTCGTCCGCACTGGCTCGACTGGCAGATCCGCGAGGCGGCGTACTTTACCGAGTTCGGTGTCGCCGAACAGGCCGACATCTGGTGGGCCACGGAGGCGGCGTCTCAGCCGAATCGCTCGACATAGGAGACCGCCTGGGCGACTCCCTGCTCGGCCCGAAGTTGTTGGCCGAGGTCTCTCGCGCGACGACGGACGTCGGCCGCATCCATCTGATCGATCATGGAGCCGATCGCCGCCGCCGTGAGGCGATGCCGCGGCACCGGTCGCGCCCCCACACCGAGCTCGGCCACCCGCCTCCCCCAATAGGGCTGATCGCCGATGTGCGGCACGACCGCGGATGGGACGCCGGCGCGAAGAGCACCCGACGTCGTGCCGGCTCCGCCGTGGTGGATGACACCCGAAACGCGCGGAAACAGCCACTCGTGAGACACCTCGCCCACCAGGTGGATGTCTGGGTCCAGGGCTGACATCGATGAGATCGACGCGAGGTCCGCTCCCCCGGAGGAAACCACCCCACGACGTCCCGCCCGGCGCAGGCCGTCGACGATGGTGCGCAGGGTCCCGACAGGGTCGTGGGTGGACATGGATCCGAAACCGACGTAGACCGGCGGGTCCCCGGCGGCCAGGAAGTCGGTCAAGTGCGGGCCCGGCACCCAACTCTCCTGCGCGGGCAGGACCCAGTAGCCCGTGGTCCGAACCCAGGCCGGCCAGTCGTCGGGGCGGGGAACGACCCACTCGGACGCCCCCACCATGGTCGGTGTCTCGCGCAGGGCACGGCGATACTCTCGGCCGAACTCGGGAATCGAGCCTCGGGGGAATCCGCGTCGCAGGCCCAGCGAACCTCGCGCTGCCGATCCGGGCGCGCCGAAGCCAAGGCCCAGCGCCCACGCCGTCGCCGATCCCGCGAGGTGATTCCACGCCGTTTCTCGACTCGGGAACGGGGGCCGAAGCCCGACGGCACCCGAGCGCGAGGGGTGGAAGGGGGCCAGGAGCGCTTGCACATGGGCGCCACCCCCCGCACGGACCAGTGCAGCGGTGACGTCCACCGTCATCACGCCGCTGATGTACAGGTCGGCGGTGCCCGCGAGCGTGATCGACTCCTCAGCCATCGGCACTGCCCACTCGCGAACGAGCCGGGCCACGAGACGTACCTCTCGAGCGGGCGAGTGCGAGCTGTGACCCAGCCACGAACGGCCGAGATCGGAACGCACGAGCTCCTCCACGTCGACCTGGAACGGATGGAACGGCACGCAATGGGCGCTTGCGAGAGCCTCGAAGTTGCGCGGAGCCGCCAGGGTTACCTCGTGGCCCGCCTGCCGCAGCCCCACCGCAAGAGCGAGCATCGGGGTGATGTCGCCGCGGGATCCCGCCGCCAGGATCGTGATGCGCAACCGATCAGCCGATCAACGATCGCAGCTGCCGGATCGCCGTGCGCGCCCGAGCTCCGTCGGATCCCTGGATCCCCATGGCCGGAACACTGGTGCCGTCGGCCAGATCCAGGCTGGCCCACGGAGCGCCGCGACCCAGGTGCGCGGCGAGTACTTCCGCCCACTCGAACTCGCGCCGCTTGAACCCGTTGACCACGACCAGGCGATCGGTCTCGGCAACCACGCGCGAACGCACCAGGGCGTACCACGCAGTGAAGGCCACGGCGCCCAAGGCCAGCACGGTGCCCCGCTGGAAGGTCGAGAACCGAGCCTGGATGTCGGCCGGAAAGGCCATCCACGAAGCGGTGGCCACGATGATCAACGCGGTCCCGAATACCGCCCCCGAGAGCCGAACGCCAAGGGGGCGCCAGGTGTGCGGCAGAACCAACGCCGGATCGGCAGCAGGCCTAGAGGCGGCAGGCATGGATGTCGGTCAGCAGGATCGCCCGCGCGCCGATGTCGAAGAGCTCGTCCATCAGGCGCTGTGCGCCGGCACGGGGAACCATGGCCCGCACCGCGACCCAACCCTCTCGATGCAGGGGCAACACGGTCGGGCTCTCGATCCCGGGGGTCATCGCAACCGCAGCGGCCACCTGTTCGGTGGGGATGTCGTAGTCCATCATCACGTAGCCCCGAGCGACCAAGACTCCTTCGAGCCGGCGTTTGAAGACCTCGAAGCCCGGCGGCAGCGGCGCTCCGGACCTGGTGATGAGCACCGCCTCCGAGCTCAAGATGACCGGGCCGAACGTCTCCAGGCCCGCAGCCCGTAGGGTGCTGCCGGTTTCGACCACGTCGGCGATCACGTCGGCGACTCCGAGCTGGATCGACGTCTCCACGGCGCCGTCTAGCCGAGTCACGTGGGCCTCGATCCCTGTCTCCTTGAGGAACCGCTGCACCACTCCGACGTACGACGTCGCGATCCGCAGGCCCGCGACCTGCTCGGGGTGAGCGAAGCGACCGATCGGTCCGGCGAAGTGGAAGTTCGAGCGGCCGAAGCCGAGGGCCAACGTCTCCTGGGCGTGCGCGCCCGAGTCCAGCAGTAGATCTCGCCCGGTGATCCCGACGTCGAGGGTGCCCTCGCCGACGTACAGCGCGATGTCGCGCGGTCGGAGGTAGAAGAACTCGACGCCGTTGTCCGGGTCGCTGAGGACCAGTTCCTTGGCGTCGTGACGCTGCCGGTAGCCCGACTCGCGCAACATATCGGCCGAGGCCTGGGCGAGCGAGCCCTTGTTGGGCACCGCGATCCTGAGGGTCCGGTCCACGGGCGGCCGGTCGGTGACTGGTTGGGTCATGGCCGCCTCACAGGTGCGCGTAGACGTCGTCGAGGGTGAGGCCACGGGCAAGCATCAGCACTTGGGCGTGGTACAGCAGTTGGCTGAGCTCTTCGGCGGTGCGCTCCGCCGACTCATGCTCCGCGGCCATCCAGGCCTCGGCTGCCTCTTCGAGCAGCTTCTTGCCGATCGCGTGCACGCCGGCGTCCAGTTGGCGCACCGTGCCCGAGTCCTCGGGCCTGCTTTGGGCCTTCTCGGCCAACTCGGCCCACAGCCCCTCAAAGGTCTTCACAACCCACCAGCCTAGAGCGTGGCGCCGGCCGAGCGTGACACACTTCCACCCGATGGCCCGCCTGCCTGCTGCCCGCTTCCTGCTCCGCGCCAAGGACCTGATGGATGCGAACTACAACGAGCCCCTTACCGTGGCGGACCTTGCTGAAACGGCCCGACTCTCCCCCGCCCACTTCAGCCGTGAGTTCCGCAAGGCCTTCGGCGAAGCACCGCACCAGTACTTGCTCACCCGCCGGCTCGAGCGTGCGGCCACTTTGCTACGCACCACAGATTGGTCGGTCGCGCGCATCTGCACTTCCGTCGGATTGAGCAGCGTCGGCTCGTTCACCTCCAGCTTCGGGCGGATCTACGGCTCTTCGCCGAGCGCGTACCGGGCAGCGCATCCCCCTGCCTCCCAGCAGGTCCGACTCCCCAGTTGCGTCGTGATGGCGTACGGCCGTCCGCAGAACCGCACGTTTCGAGAAGACGCGCGATAGCCCGGGGACGACCTGTCCATCGTCTTGATGGCCATCCCCGGTGCGCCGATGCTGGACCCCGCGACCACCCAGCAGATCCACGACCTGATGGGCAAGGGGTACGCCGGCACAGTGTTCTTGACGACTCCGGACTGCCAACAGTCCTATGAAGAGTTGAGCGCGCGCGGAGTCGAGTTCATCGACGCCCCTACCCAGATGCCGTACGGCGTCGACGCGTCGTTTCGCGACCCGTCGGGCAACAACTTCCGCCTGACCCAGCTCAGCGGCGACTGGCCTAGCTGATCTCAAGGACCCCGCGAAGGGCCAGCGCGGTCTCGATCGCGGCGCTGGCGGCCTCGTAGCCCTTGTCCTCGACCGAGCCAGGAAGTCCGGCTCGGTCGAGGGCCTGTTGTTCGGTGTCGCAGGTCAACACACCGAACCCCACGGCGACGCCGTGGTCCAGAGCCACCCGCGTCAAACCCTGGGTGGCCGAAGAGCAGACGAAGTCGAAGTGCGGTGTGCCGCCTCGTACGACGACGCCGAGAGCGACGATCGCATCGCACCCGGAGGTGGCCAGCGCCCCCGCGACGACCGCGAGCTCGAAGGTGCCGGGCACCCTGACGACCTGTACGTCCGCGACTCCGGCTGCGACGCAGGCCCGTTCGGCTCCGGCCAACAACCCGGTCATCACCTCTTCGTGCCAGGAGGCGGCCACGACGCCCACCCGAAGCCCGCTCCCGTCGACCCGTCGAGGCGCTGGCGCTCCGGAGCCGCTCATGGCGCGACGTCCGAGGTGTCAGCGTCGTGGACCGACCCGGCGTCCAGATAGGGCAATGCATGGCCCATCCGATCGCGCTTCGTCTGGAGGTAGGCCAAGTTGTGATCGGTCGGGTTCGGCACCAACGGCAGCTGTGCGACCACCTCGATGCCGTACTCCTCCAGGCTGCTGGTCTTGTCGGGATTGTTCGTGAGCAGGTGCACTGCGTTCACGTCGAGGTCTTTCAGGATCTGGGTCGCGGCGCCGTAGTGCCGAGCGTCCGCCGGCAAGCCGAGCCGGAGGTTGGCGTCGACCGTGTCGAAGCCGGCGTCCTGGAGCGCGTAGGCCTGAAGCTTGGCGACGAGCCCGATGCCGCGTCCCTCGTGCCCGCGGAGGTAGACCACGACGCCGCGCCCGGCAGTGGCGACCGCTGCGAGGGCCTGATCCAGCTGCGGGCCGCAGTCGCATCGCGCCGAGCCGAACACATCACCGGTCAAACACTCAGAATGCACCCGTGTGAGGACCGGGTCCGGCCCGTTGATGTCGCCGTAGACCAACGCCAGGTGCTCGCTGCCGTCGACGGTGATCCGGTAGCCGTAGGCGGTGAACTCGCCGTGCGCCGTTGGCAGCGTGGTGACGGCGACGCGCTCGACATGCCGTTCGTGGCGGCGTCGGTAACGCACCAGGTCCTCGATCGAGATCATCGCCAGCTCATGCTCGTCGGCGAAGTCACGCAACGCCTGACCGCGCTTCATCGTGCCGTCGTCGTTGACGATCTCGACCAGCACACCGACGGGTGTCAGCCCCGCCAAGCGGGTGAGATCGACGGCGGCTTCGGTGTGGCCACGTCGCACCAGCACCCCACCCTCGCGATACCGCAGCGGGAACACGTGGCCCGGACGGGTGATCTCCCAGGGTTCGGTCGCGGAGTCCGCCAGCACCCGAACCGTCTGAGTCCGGTCGGCCGCGGAGATGCCGGTCGTGATCCGGTCCCTGGCGTCCACGGAGATCGTGTACGCCGTGCGCAACCGATCCTTGTTGTGCGGCGTCATCAACGGGATCTCGAGCCGATCGAGCATCTCTCCCGGCATCGGCGCACAGATCACCCCGCTGGAATACCGGATCGTGAAGGCCATCAGCTCGGGCGTCGCCTTGGCGGCGGCGAAGACGAGGTCGCCTTCGTTCTCCCGGCTCTCGTCGTCGACCACGACCACAGCCTTGCCGGCGGCAATGTCGGCGAGGGCTCGCTCCACTGGGTCGAACCATGCCTTCTCGGTCTCAGCCGTGCCGGACACCGGTTCATCAGCCATGCTCGACCCCATCCTCCATGGCCTGCTCACCTCTGGTGAGCAGGCGTTCGACGTACTTCGCGATCAGGTCGACCTCGAGGTTCACCGGATCGCCGGGCACGCGGACGCCTAGCGTGGTCCGGCTCAGCGTCTCCGGGATCAGACTCACGCTGAATCGGCTCTCGCCCGCATCGACCACGGTGAGGCTCACGCCGTCAACCGTGACCGAGCCCTTCTCGACGAGGTAGCGCTCCAGCCCGTCGGGCACCGCTACGTCCAACTCAGCCCAGTGCTCGGAATGCCGGCGTGCCAGGACCGTCCCGACCCCGTCGACGTGGCCCTGCACCAGGTGGCCGCCAAGCCTGGTCTGTAGCGTGGCCGCTCGCTCGAGATTGACCCGATCGCCGGCCCTGAGGGTGCCGAGGGTGGTACGCGCGAGCGATTCGGGCATCACGTCGGCGCGCCAGAGCGAACCGTCGATCTCGGCCACGGTCAGGCAGCACCCGTTCACCGCGATCGAGTCGCCCAGAGCAACCCCATCGAGCGCCGTTGTGGACCGAACACCCAGCCGGATCCCATCGCCCAGGGCCGTGACGTCGGCAACCGCGCCGAGCTCTTCAACCAGACCGGTGAACATCACTGAGCCCTCATCCGGATTCGGACGCAGGCGTCGGCCGCGTGGTCGTGTGGGTCGATCGTCGTGACATCGATGATGCGCAAATGCCGTGCCCCGGCGATCGAGTCGATGCCCAGATCGCCCACTACCGGAGCGCCCGCGCCGAGCAGCATGGGTGCGACGTACGCCACGATCTCGTCGACCAGGCCCGCGCGCAGGAAGGCCGCGGCCAGTGTCGGGCCCCCTTCGAGGAAGACATGGTGTCGCGACAGGCGAAACAGGGTGCCCAGCGCCCCACGCACGTCACGGGACTCGATCCGCTGGGTCTCCGCCCGAGCGTTGAAAACGCGCAGTGTCGCGTCCAGGGTGCGGGTTCCCAGCACCACTCGAAGTGGTTGATGGGGCAGCGGCTCGTCGAACTCGTCACGGACGGTGAGCTCGGGATCGTCGCGCTCGACGGTGCCGGTGCCGACCACGATCGCGTCGCATTCGCTTCGCAACCTGTGTGCATCGTGGCGTGCCGCGGCGTTGCTGATCCAGCGGCTCGAGCCGTCCGCCGCGGCGCACCGACCGTCCAGGGTGCTGGCGAACTTCCAGGTGACGTAGGGCCGCCCGTGATCCATCGCGAAACTCCAGGCTCGATTGAGATCGCGGGCCTTGTCCTCCAGGGCTCCGGACTCAACCTCGACACCGGCCGCTCGCAGAGTCTCGGCGCCGCCTGCCGCCACCGGATTGGGGTCGGGTTGAGCGAAGACCACTCGGCGTACCCCCGCGTCGATCAATGCCTGAGTGCACGGACCCGTGCGCCCGGAGTGGTTGCAGGGCTCGAGAGTCACCACGGCCGTGCTGCCGGTCGCGGCAGCTCCCGCCGCCGCGAGGGCCCTGACCTCGGCATGCGGCGTGCCGGCGCCGCGGTGGAATCCTTCGCCGATCGTGGCACCCGTCGCGTCGATCACCACGCAGCCCACTCGCGGATTGGGACCCAGCGGCACTCCAGGGGTTGACGCCAACGTCAGGGCACGGGTCATCGCCCGATGTTCGGCGCCCGTGATCGACCCGCTGACCGACCCTGTGATCGACATCTGCCCCTCCTGTCCGTCCTGGCGTGCGGACTCCGGGGTCAGCAGAGCGGGCGCGTCGCCGGAGGCGTCGCGAACCAGTCTGCGTGTGCGCCTTCCCATCCGGACTATGACCGTCGGTCCAGGAGTTTCGCCTGGTCAACCGGCCACTGGAGGTGGCCGGGTCGCGGACTTTCACCGCCGGTGCGGAGTTACACCGCCCCCAGAGCACACATTGGTTTCTCGCGAGAATTCTCGCATAGATCGACCGATCAGTCGGCCGCGGCCTTGGCGAGGGCTCTGAGTGTGCGAACGACCGCGTCAGGGTCGGCAGCCGAGTAGACAGCGGATCCCGCGACGAAGACGTCGGCCCCAGCAGCCGCACAACGCTCAATCGTCTCAGGCGAGATGCCGCCGTCGACCTGCAGCCAGCATTCGCCACCGGACTTCTCGATCAACAGGCGGGCGCGGCGGATCTTGGGGAGCACCACATCGAGGAACTTCTGCCCTCCGAAACCGGGTTCGACCGTCATCAGCAGCACCATGTCGACCTCGGGCAGCAGGTCGGCGTACGACTCGATGGGAGTCGCAGGCTTCAGTGCCATGCTCGCTCGCGCGCCCAGCGCCCGGATCGAGCGTGCTAGCCGGATCGGGGCGCGGGCCGCCTCGACGTGGAATGTGACACTGCCGCAGCCCGCTTCGGCGTACGCCGGGGCCCAGCGGTCGGGATCCTCGATCATCAGGTGCGCGTCGATCGGCAACCCGCCTCGGCGGCGCAGGCTCTCGATGACGGGCAATCCGAGGGTCAGGTTCGGGACGAAGTGGTTGTCCATCACGTCGACGTGCACCCAATCGGCGCTGGGAATCCTGGCCACCTCGGCGCCCAGGGCGGCAAGGTCGGCGTTGAGGATGCTGGGAGTGATCTGGATACCCACGGCGCGATCCTACGGCCCAGTCTCGGCCTGATGGACACCGTCACGCTCGTCGCGGTCGGCCCACTCCAACAAGGGCTCGATGCGCCACGGATGAGCGTCGATATGGGCATGCAGGTCACCCACCGCAGCGAAGCGCGCCGGCACCGAGAAGATGGTGAAGTCTCGTGGGTCGAGGTCGTCGATCTCGTCCCATGCCACCGGGGTTGAGACGCGGGCATCCGGAACGCCGCGCACGGAGTAGGCGGCCGCGATGGTGTGGTCCCTGGCGTTCTGGTTGTAGTCGACGAACAAATGACCCGGGTCGCGGTCCTTGCGCCACCAGGCCGTGGTGACATCACTGGGCGCCCGGCGCTCGATCTCGCGAGCAAACGCCAGCGCGGCTCGTCGCACGTCGGCGAAGCCGTGCTCGGGTGGGATCCGGACATAGACATGCAGACCCTTGCCGCCGCTGGTCTTGGGAAACCCCTCCGCGCCAAGCTCGGCCAGCACCTCGCGCACGACCTTGGCGACTCGTCGTGCGGTCGAGAAGTCGCAGGCCGGACCCGGGTCGAGATCGATGCGCCACTCGTCGGGCTTCTCGGTATCAGCCGCCCTGGAGTTCCAGGGGTGGAACTCCACGGTCGACATCTGCACCGCCCAGATGACGCTGCCGAGCTCGGTGACACACAGCTCGTCGGCTGTGCGGCCCCAGCGCGGAAAGTACAGCTGGACTGTCTCTACCCAGGGCGGGGCGCCCGCAGGGAGACGCTTCTGGTGCACCTTCTCCCCTGCCAGGCCGGTCGGAAACCGGTGCAGCATGCATGGACGCTCGAAGAGCGCATTGACGATGCCCGGGCCGACCGACAGGTAGTAGTCGACGAGATCCAGCTTGGTGGCGCCCGATTCGGGGAAGTAGACCCGGTCTGGGTTGGTGACTCGAATCACCCGGTCGTCCACGTCCACCTCAACGGCAGGGGAACTCTTCGTGGCCATGGACCCACCGTAGGGGCCAGAATCGAAGCGGCCAGATCGAAATGCCGCTATCGCGTGGCTCAGACGGGAGTGGACGTTCGGTGACCAACCCCATCCGCGAGTCCCCGACCGGCTTCGCGCAACAGTTGTTCTCGGGGCTCCCCGGCCGGTACGACGCGCTCGGCGCGATCTTGTCCCTCGGCCAGGACCGCCGTTGGCGACGGGCCATGGTCGATCACGTCAGTGCCGGCAACCCGGCCAGCATCCTCGATGTCGCGACCGGCCCCGCGGGAGTTGCGTTGCAGCTGGCCCGCCGGACGAATGCCCGCATCACGGGCATCGACCTCAGTCTCGACATGCTCGCGCGAGGCGCCACGAACGTCAGGCGGGCGGGGCTCGACCACCGGATCCAACTGGTCCGCGGGCAAGGCGAGCGGCTGCCCTTCCCGGACGAGTCGTTCGACGCGGTGAGCTTCACCTATCTGTTGCGCTACGTCGCCGATCCGGCTGCGACCATCGCGGAGCTGGGACGAGTGGTCCGACCCGGAGGGACCCTGGCCAGCCTTGAGTTCGCGGTTCCGCAGCGGTTCTGGTGGCGGTGGCTCTGGCACTTCTACACGCGAGCAATCCTGCCCCTGGCCGGCGGTCTGCTCGGCGGTCGTGCGTGGTTCGACGTCGGACGATTCCTCGGGCCGAACATCACCGACCACTATCGACGCTTCACCGTCGAGGCCACCTTGGCCGCGTGGCGCGCGGCGGGCTTTCACGACGCGCAAGCAACGCCGATGAGTGTGGGGGGCGGGATCGTGATGTGGGGACATAAGACGTCATGAGCGAAGCGAGAGAGCGCGACGTTGCGCTCGAACTGCGAGCTCATCGGGAGATGTAATGAGCGAAGCGAGAGAGCGCGACGTTGCGCCGGCGTTCTACGCGCGACCGCGTTTCCTGTCTGCTCGGACGACCCAGTGGTGGGTTCTGTTGCACCCGCCGTACACCCTGTGGCATCTGTCGTACGTCGCGATCGGCGCGGCTCTGGCCCCCGAGTTCAGTCCCATCCGGTTGGCGATCACCCTGGCCGCCTTCTTCTTCGCGGTCGGTCTCGCTGCGCATGCGCTCGACGAGCTCCACGATCGGCCGCTGCGCACCTCGATCTCCGACCGGAGCTTGGTGGGCGTGGCCACGGCGGGCATGGTCATTGCGGTCGCCCTCGGCGGTCTCGGCGTCCGTGAGGACGGTCCCGGGCTCATGGTGTTCATCGTCGTCGGAGTCCTCCTCAACGTGGGATACAACCTCGAACTGCTGGGCGGGAGACTGCACAACGACCTCGCCTTCGGGCTCGCTTGGGGGTCGTTCCCGGTGCTGACGGCCTACTACGCGCAGTCGGGGACGCTCGGCCCAGCCGCGTGGTTGGCCGCCGGTTTCGCGCTGTGGCTGAGCCTGGCCCAGCGTGCGCTCAGCACTCAGGCCCGCGGGCTGCGGCGCCGTGTAGCGGCTGTCGCCGGTTCGCTGGAGCACGTTGACGGCACCACCGAGCCGATCACCCGTGGCGGTCTGCTCACACCCATCGAGGTCGCTCTCAAGACCCTGACGTGGAGTGTCATCGCGCTGGCGCTGGCGATGGTCGTGGCCCGCCTGGGCTGAGCGCCGCGACGGCTACGTGCGACGCAGCAACGCCACGAACATGGCGTCGGTGTGATGGATGTGCGGCCACAGTTGGATCGTGCCTGGCAGCGGCCCCGGTGCGTCCGGCACCTGTGAGAGCACGCCGGCGAGCGATTCCAGCCTGGTGTCGGAGCGGTGCGCGAGCACCGAGCGCACGACATCACGGGTTTCGGCCAGCACTGGCGAGCACGTCGTGTACACCACCACCCCTCCCGGTCGGACGGAGTCGACGGCCGCGTTGAGCAGGCCGCGTTGCAGGGGCACCAGTGCGGACAGGTCCTCAGCGGTCCGTCGCCAGCGCGCTTCCGGGCGCCGACGGAGCGCGCCGAGTCCTGAGCACGGTGCATCAACCAGCACCCGGTCGAAGGCCCCGGCCCGCCAGGCAGGAACCCGTCCGTCGGCGATCAGCACTCCCCCGACTCCAGGCACAGACGGTGGGCCAGCCAGTGCCCTGGCGACCATGGCCGCTCTGTGCGCGTGCTTCTCGACGGCCACCAGGCGGGCACCCTGCTGCCCGGCAAGACCGGCCAACAGCGACGCCTTGCCGCCCGGCCCGGCGCACAGGTCCAGCCATCGTTCGTCTCGATCCTCGACGCGTGCGTCGGCCAGCGCCAGCGCAGCCAGCTGCGACCCCTCGTCCTGCACACCCGCTCTGCCCTCGGCCACGGCTGGAACGGCGCCGGGATCGCCCCCGGCCAGCTCCACGCCGTACGGCGAGTAGGCCGTGCGCTCCCCCGGCAGCTCGTCCACGTCCGAGCCCCCCGGTCGAGCCACCAAGACGACTCGGGGCGCCAGATTGTCCGCAGCCAGCAGGGCGTGCAGGTCGGTCCGCTCGCGACGCCCGCCCACCGCCAGCGCTGCCGCGAGCTCCTCGACGACCCACCGTGGGTGGCTGTAGACGATCGAGGCATGCCCTACCCAATCCTCTTGCGGACTCGGCGCCAGCCGCCTCAGCCACGTCTCGCAGTCAGCCTCGGACACCCTGCGCAGCACGGCATTCGTGAAGCCCACGGGGCCGCGTCCGACTCGGGCCCGGACGAGCTCCACCGTCGTGCTGATCGCGGCGTGCGGCGGCACGCGCATCGCCAACAACTGGTGCGCCCCGAGTCGCAGCGCGTCGAGGACCTTCGCCTCGATCCGGTCCACCGACCGATGGGCGCACACGGCCAGGATCGCGTCATAGGTGCCGCGGCGGCGCACGGTGCCCGAGACCAGTTCGGTGGTGAACGCCGCGTCGCGACCGGCGAGCCGATGTTTGCGGAGGATCGGCGGCAAGGCGAGGTTGGTGTAGGCGTCCTCCAGGCGGACCTCCCTGAGGACGTCGTACGCCGCGAGGCGCGCCGCGTCGACGGGGCGCGGGCTCATTGGGTCCCGCTCTCGCCGAGGCGACAGAGATCGGCAGCCCGCATCGCACGACAGTCGACAACCCCCAGCTGAGTGCGCGCGAGGCCGACCAACAGGGTTCGCTCTCCCCACGGCTCCTCAAGGGGCACCTGCACCAGCCATGGCACGGTCACGGGGCGACAATCCTGTTCGAACCATGCCAGCGCCACCAGATCCACCTGGCTAGTACCGACCGCCCCAGCGAGGCTCGTGAGGACTGCGCAGGAACTACCCTCCACGACGATCTGTAGGTCACCACGCGAGTTCAGCCGCGCGGCATCGATCGGCACCACCTGTTCGCCGCGGATGGCGCCGACGGGGGTGACGAGGTCATACGGTTCGGTGTCCGGGACGCTCGGCGCACGCCCCGCATTGAGGTTGGCGAGCACGCCCAGCGACGAAGAAGCGACCAGTAGTCCTAACAGCACAGCCGCGATCAGCCGGCGGCGTCGGCGCAGCACCACGATCTAGCCCAGGATCGGTTCGGGACCCGGGGCCGCACCCAGCCGGGCGTCGGACGTCACGCGTTGCCCACGGGCCCAATCCGCGGCGGCCATCGGCCGCTTGCCGACCGGGAGCACCTCACCCAGTCGCACGGGGAGGCTCCCGGTGCCGACATGCACCGCCTGTTTCGTCACCGCGAGCTGACCAGGATGGAGTCGCGGGTGCGCAGGTGCCAACGCAACCGGGCCCAGCTTGAGCCGGTCTCCGAGGTACGTCGTCCACGGTCCCGGCTGCGGGGTGTACGCGCGGACCGCGAGCTCGATCAGCTCCGCGGCCGCACCCCAACCGATCTCGGCCTGCTCCACGGTCACCTTCGGAGCGAAACTGAGTCCCTCGACCGGCTGGGGTCGGGCCTCGAGTCGCCCCTCGGCAATGCCGTCGAGGGTGGCCAGCAACAACTGGGCACCCCCTTCGGCGAGGCGGTCGAGGAGACTCCCTGCGGTGTCGTCGGGGCGAATCCGTTCGGTCATCTGGCCGAATACCGGACCCGCGTCGAGCTCGTCGACGATTCGAAACGTCGTCGCGCCGGTGACCTCGTCGCCCGCCAGGATCGCGTGCTGCACCGGAGCGGCCCCGCGCCAGGCGGGCAGGCAGGAGAAGTGCAGGTTCACCCAACCCTGCGGAACCAGGTCCAGGGCCGACGGCGGCAGCAGTGCGCCGTACGCCACGACCGCGCAGCATTCCGGAGCGAGCCGGCGTAGCTCTGCTTGAAACACCCGCTCGCGAGGATGCGACGGCTTGAGCACTGGCACTCCCAGCGTTGCAGCGGCCTGCGCCACCGGCGACGCCTCGAGCCGGCGACCGCGTCCGGTGGGCGCGTCGGGGCGGGTGATCACCGCGACGAGCTCGTGGTGCGATGAGGCGATCGCGGCCAACGAGGGCAGCGCGGCCTCGGGCGTCCCGGCGAAGGCGATACGCACCTCAGCGCGCCGATCCCAGAGTCGGGTGTGGCGACAACTTGATCGTCGGCTGCTCCGCCGCGAACCATTCGGACTCGCGGATCTGCCGCATCGCGGCCTTCCGCTGCGCTGGTGCCAGTCGGTCAAGGAAAAGCACCCCGTCCAAGTGGTCGGTCTCGTGCTGCAACGCTCGAGCCAGCAGGTGGGTGCCGCGCACCTCGACCGGGTCGCCGTACATCGTGAACCCATGCGCCACCACTGCCGCGGCCCGGCGGCACTCGATGTAGAGCTCCGGGATCGACAGACACCCCTCGGGTCCGTCCTGCATCTCCTCGCCGAGCGAGACCGTGGGGTTGACCAGGTGTCCGACCTCGCCCTCGACGTGCCAGGTGAACACGCGCAGCCCGACACCGATCTGCGGTGCGGCCAAGCCGGCCCCCGGAGCGTCGAGCATCGTGTCGGTGAGGTCCCGGACGAGGGTTCGCAGCTCGCGGTCGAAGTCCACCACATCGACAGCTCGTCGGCGCAGCACCGGGTCGCCGAGCAACCTGATCGGCTGAATCGCCACCTGACCTCCTGGACGCTGTTGGGCGTCGGCAAGTGTAGGCGGACCGCTCGGGCCGAGTCGCCGGCCCTGGACCTACAGCTCCGGGGGATCGACCTGAACCCGCACCGGGTCAAGCTTGCGCGCTGAACGAAGCCGCTGAAGCTCGGTCAGCGCGGCCGCCAATGCGGGTGCGCTACGGCGCGGCACCCGAAGCACGACTCGCAACTCGTCACCGGTCGCCGGCGTCGGACCCAACACCTCGGCCGACTCGGGCAGCGACAACACCGTGAGGGCGTCATCCAACGCCCCACCGCTTCCGGTCAGCGTCGCGACAGCCGCGACCGGCGGCAGGTGTGCGGCCGCCCGGGCGTTCAGTTCACGCTCGGCGAACCCTGCAGCATCGAGTCTGACCACGGCCTGCACCGCGGGGTGGTCGCTGGCGCCGACGAGGAGCGCACGGCCGCCGCGGCGAACCAGGCCGACGGCATTCAACCAACGCCGCACAGCCTCTTCGTCGGCGCGCAGATCGGTGCGGGCCAGGGGCAGCCAGGCGTCCAGCAAGACGACGGCGGGGTATCCGTTGACAGCGACGGGTTCGGCACCAGGAGTGGCCACGACGATGGCCGCGTCAGTCCCCACCCGAGCCTGAACCTGGATGCCGTCGGAGACCCTGATCGGGACCCCCGGAAAGGCCCGCCCCAGTTCTTCCGAGGTGCGCCGTCCACCGATCATCGGCGCTCGTAGCCCGTGGCCGCCGCACGCTGCACACGTCCAGCCAGCATGTTCCTTCGCGCACCACCCACACGTCGGCGGTGAGGTCGCGGCGCGCAGTCCCAGCGGCCCATGACAGCGGGCAC